>JAJYAG010000065.1 GCA_021779665.1 Bacteroidota bacterium
CAAATCAGTTGCACTGGCGGTAAATACTCCGCCTGCCGGGGTTGACCAGGTTCCTCCCGTGGCCGAGCCTCCTACTGAGCCTCCTAATCCTATGGTGGTTCCTCCCTGACATATCGCCGGAATGGCTCCGCCTGCATTGGCCGTAGCAATCGGAGTAACAGTTACACTAACAGAAGTTCTGGTTGTACTTGTACATCCTGTGGTTGTATTCCGGGATTCAGCATAATAAGTTCCTGTAACCAGAGGTGTAGCCAATGGCAAAGGAGCTCCTCCAGTTGCAGCCAAATACCAATCAACTACACACCCTGACGGTGGAGTTGCCGTTAAATTTGCAACTGTTTTATCAGAACAATGATTTTGTGCACTAGCTACAGGTGCAGCAATGGCTGCAGGAATCATACCAAGGGCAGATGGATCGCCATAAACGAACCGAATTGACTTTGACACAGCCCAGCAGGTAACAGCATCAGTTATTGTTACCCGGTATAATCCCTGATTAACATTATCTAAAACAGGAGAATCGCCTCCTACAACTGTCCAGGGTCCAACAACGGTTCCGGTATTAGATCTCTCCCAAACATAATGGTATGGAGGAATACCTCCTGTAACAGAAGCTGTAAACTGAGCATCCGATCCGTTGAAACAAGTTAATGGTTTCGTAATTGTAATTACGGGAGTAGTTTTATTCGATACAGTAATTGTAATTACATTGCTATAAACACTGTCGCACCCTATATAAGCTCTTCTGCGAAAGGAAGTCGTTTGCTGGAGTGGATTTGGATTATAACCAAGAGCAGTGGCCGCAGTAATGTTAGTCCAGGTTCCTGTTGTCTTTGACTGCCATTGATAGGCTACAGGAATACCATCAGCCAGTTTTCCTCCTAAAGCTGGGGCAACACTAGTGAAATTTCCGGCATTCTCCGGATCAGTTGGGACAGTAGAAGGATTATCGCCGCATATTTGAGTTTTTGCAATTGTGATTGCCCCTGGAGTTGTTTGAGGATACACGTTAACTGTTACAGCATTACTTGTAGCTGTTCCACAAATGGGATCCACTGCCTTCCTTCTGAAAGTAGAGTTAGATGTTAATGAAGGTGCATTTGTCAAATTTGAAGAAGTTGCACCTGAGATATCTACATACCCAGAACCAGGATTATATTCCCATTGGTATGTTACCCCAGAACCCCCAGATGCTAAAAGATTTCCCGTAATTACAGGTACACTACCATAGCAAATTGGAGATACATTAGGATTATTGATTGAACCAGCAGAGAGAACACCATAAACTGATATGGTAATGGTATTGGAATATACGGCCGGACATGTGTTCCAGGCCTTTCTACGGTAAAGCCGGTTTGCTGTTAATCCTGCAGGAGGATCATATGTACTAAAATTCCAGGAAAGAGAGGTCCAGGAGGCTCCACCATTATCACTATACTCCCAATCGTATTGAATTACACCTGAGCCACCAGCAGCATCAACTGAGTTGGTCAATAAAGCAGGATCGCCTGCATTGCAGATACTCTGATCCGAAGCTATTGTTCCTCCGTCCAAAACCGGAAAAGAACCAAGATCTCTTGTGTAATTTACAGAATCACCCGTGCCTTCTTCAATAATATCAACCCTATACCTGCCAACAGGCAGATTAGAAAAAGTATAAGTTTTTGCCGGTATGTAAAGAGTTTCCGAAATTATCGTTCCTGTATTGTCATCCTTTAAAACATACTTTACATTACCTGTAAAAACGCCTGTCACATCAATATCCAGTGAACCGGAGCTGTAAGAGGAACAAGTAGAATTAACTGTTATACTGGCAGGTAGCTGTACTACACCAATGCTAAACAAAAGAAAAATCAACCAAATTCTTTTATTTAAAGAGAATAGAAATGTCAGGTTTTTTGCTTTTTTCATACTGGTGTAACTTTACTTTATTTGTATCATCTTCCCTTTTCCAAATTCTTGGGCAGTGAGATAAACATAAATGTAGTATTCCTTATTTTTCAGGTTGTTGAAGACATAGGTTTTTGAGGAGGTTATTTCGGAAACTATTAAACTGTTACCCCCTAAAGCTAAGGATTTATCACATAATTCATATTTAAACGGACCGCTTCCTTTAGTTACATTAACTACAACTGAATATAAAGTTTCGTTTCCTGTTTTCTCAGTCTCAACTTTATATTTAAATTCCAGAATCTCTTTATTCTGACCAAATAAATTGTAATCAACAAAAAACAAGAAAAACAAAAAAACTATTATCCTGCAGATGTGAGTAAAGTTAGGTCTCATATGTGGCTTTTTATTAATATCAAGTTCTATAAATAGTTCGTTTCGAGAATGTTCGTTAAAAAATAAAGTAGTAAAAGCTCTTTGTCAAAAATTGTTAATAGAATTATCCAATTGTTGAAAAGTAACCAAAGGTTTTTACGTTGGCATATGAGAAATGTTATAACCTGCCTGTTTTTTTTACGATTTTGTTTGAGGAAATATCAGGTATCTAACTTATGGGGGACAAAGAATGTGAAGGTTCTACATCTTTTTATTCCAGAATTATTAAACTAAATATTTTGAAATCATCAACTTAACAGGATACCAGGCTGCAAAGAATCCAATACCCAGAACTGTAAGGAAAGAAAAAATAATATCTGAGAATTTTATAGCTACCGGATATGCATCGATAATAAATGAACCGCTGCCCGATAGTTTTACAATGCCAAACCGAAGCTGAATCCAGCAAATAAGAACTCCTAACAAGGTTCCAACAACAGCTCCAAACCCGCTAATCATCAGACCTTCGTGCAGGAATATCCTACGAATCAGATTTTTATCAGCACCTAAGCTCTGAAAAGTGACGATATCTTTTTTCTTCTCAATAATAAGCATGCTGAGTGAGCCTATAATATTGAATGAAGCAACCATTAAAATAAAACTCAGAATAAAGAAGATAGCCCACTTTTCATATTTCATTATCTTGTAAAAGATTTCCTTTTGCTGATACCTGTTTTTAACAGAAAATTCACTTCCAAATAACTTCTGAATCTGCTTATGAAGGAATTCATTATTAGCGCTCTTGTTCAATTTCACCTCAATGGCCGAAACTGAAAGCGAATCGTTCAACAACTTAGCAGCAAACCGGTAAGGTACAATTATGTATTTCTCATCGTACTCCTGCTCGATAGTAAATATGCCACGTGGATGTATATTATAGGTATTAAAAGCTGAGGCCGGATCAACCGAATACCCTTCGCTCTTTTGAGGCATGTAAACCGTAAGAGGATTAATAAAACCCAATCCCATTGACAAATAGTAAGAAATCCCCATCCCAACAACAGCATAGTCAATGCCCTTTTCGTTGAGAACAAATTCACCTTCGACCACCATCGAATCGAGTCCCGAAACTTTCAGGTAATTTTTATCAACGCCTTTAATGGTAGCGGGAAGTTGCTTATCGCCGTAGCGGATAAGAGCGTTTTCCTCTACTACTTTTGTAAAAGCGGCGACACCTGGCATAGATGAAAGAGACTTCAGCTTCTCTTCCGATGGAACAAAGGTTTTCCCCTCAACAAGCGAAACTTTTAAATCCGGATCAAAGGAATTGAAAAGAGATTTTACCAGATCGTCGAAGCCATTGAATACGCTTAATATAATAACCAGCGCCATTGTTCCAACAGTAACCCCGGAAACCGAAATAGCCGAGATAATATTGATGGCATTGCTCGATTTCTTGGCAAACAAATAGCGCCGGGCAACAAACAATGGCAGATTCATCCTAATCCTTTATGGCTGTAACTATTAAGCCTGTGCCTGTTTTATGGTGCGATACCGAATCCACATAATTCAGAATCAAACAAAAAGGCATAACAACTATATAATAGAATGGCAAAAGGACAAAAAACAGCTTTGATGCGTTAAGCACCTGAATAGGAAATTTCATGCTTAAACGCCACGATATTTTCCCAGGAGTACCATAACTATATTTAACATCTATATTCCTAAAACCCGCCGACTGCAGCTTTTCGGTAATATCTTCCTTACTGTAACCATTGCGCACATGTTCTTCAATGAATGAAGCATCGTCATGATCGTGTGCATCGGAACCGCCCTGATCGGATGGTGTAGAAATCAACAGTATTCCTTTAGGAGCCAGCGATTGATAAAAGTTTTTGAAAACGCTTCTGTCATCTTCAATATGCTCCATCACATCTACTGACAGGATAAGCGAATATCGCAACGGGGCAATATAAGTTGTCAAATCCTTAACTTCGAATTTTACGCGATTGCCCAAACCTAACTTTCTGAAAAAGGAGTTACAGTCTTCCACCTGCTCGGTTTTAACATCCACCGCATGAATATTCCAACTTTTGCTCACTTTGGCAAGGCTGTAGGTATACTGTCCATAACCAGATCCGGCATCAAGCACCTGACTGTCGGCCGGAAGTGACTTCACAATTATCCTGAGATTTCGTTTGATGTGCCAGGTGCGAAGGAGCAAAGTATCGAGCATTTTGTAAAAAGCCACGCGCATCCAGGGAGCGCGATTAAAAAACACTCCTAAAGTTCGTTTTATGGGATCGTATTGCATATTGATTTATTTATTCAGCAGTTCATTGATATGCTGCACATAATCCTGACTGTCGTCGATAAAAAAGGCAAGTTCGGGAACAATACGAACCTGATTTTTTATGCGTTTTCCCAATTCGTTACGAATGGAGCGGATATAAGTCTGCATGTGTTCGAGCTGAGCTTTTGCATTTTCAGAAGGAAAAACGCTGATATACACTTTGGCAAACGACAGATCGGGACTCACCCTGACAGAGGTAATTGTTATCATCTTTCCCTGAGAAAATGTATTACCCATTCTCTGGAATATTTCCCCCAGATCTTTTTGTATCTGGCGGGCTACTTTTTGTTGCCGTGTGGTTTCCATACTCATTTTGCTTTTGTTTCCAGGTGATTTAAACTCAACTTTGGAAAGCCTGTAAAAATACGATTTTTTAAGCAACATTTTTATAGTTTTGCAGCTACGCAATTTTTTAATATTAAAATGATGGAAACCGTACTTAGTGGAATACGTCCTACAGGATACCTGCACCTCGGAAATTATTTCGGAGCTGTAACCAACTTCGTGAAGATGCAGCACGAATATAACTGCTTCTTTTTCATTGCCGATTTACATTCGCTTACCACCCATCCAACACCGGAGGATTTGCACGGCAATGTTAAAAAAGTTCTTGCCGAATATCTGGCTGCCGGTATCGATCCGGAGGTTGCAACACTCTATGTACAGAGCGACGTAAGAGAAATCGCCGAGCTTTATCTGCTCATGAACATGAATGCTTATATTGGTGAGCTCCAGCGTACCACTACTTTTAAGGAGAAAATAAGGACTCAGCCCGACAATGTAAATGCAGGATTATTAACCTACCCGGTGTTAATGGCGGCTGATATCATCATTCATAAAGCCAATAAAGTTCCGGTTGGCAAGGACCAGGAACAAAATCTGGAGATGGCACGCCGTTTTGCAAACCGTTTCAATGTAATGTATGGCGTTGACTGCTTCCCCATGCCCGAGCCTTTTAACTTTGGCAAAGCCCTTGTAAAAATTCCCGGTTTGGATGGTACCGGGAAAATGGGAAAATCGGATGGAAATGGTATTTACCTGCGCGAAGAACCGGAATCGATCCGTAAAAAAGTCATGCGCGCTGTGACCGATACTGGTCCCACTGAAAAAAACTCAAAACCTACCGAGCCAATCAAAAATTTATTCACCCTTATGGAAGTTGTTTCCGCTCCCGACACGCTGAAACACTTTAAGGATCAATATAAAGAATGCACAATTCGCTACGGAGAATTAAAAAAACAACTTGCTGAGGATATCATTAAATTCACCACTCCCATCCGCGAAAAAATTCTTGAAATTGAAGGGAACGATGCTTATTTATCGAAAGTTGTTAAAATTGGAGCTGAAAAGGCTATAGCAAGCGCGTCAAAAACTCTGAAAGAAGTTAAAGAGATTATAGGAATTAAGAAGTTTTAGAACATAAAAAAGGCACTGCTTCTTCGCAGAGGCAGTGCTTTGGCTTACTTACTAAACTAACTAACTACAAATGTATTTTTACTTATTCGTTTCATCGTTTCCTTTTTCCGACTTCTGACCACTTTTGTTTCTCCAGGGCGAATCAGTACGGATCATAAAGTTGTACATACTGTCGAGCTTTACAATCTGTTCGGGCGTACAATATGACCGCAATTTCAGCATATGATCCACCACATGACGCTTTAACTGACCATGCTTTACGCCCATATCGGCAGCCAGCGCATATAATCTGACAGTGTCGGGGTTTGGCTTCCCGAATTCATTAATCATTTCAAGCCTTTTCTTTTCCAGTTCGTCGAAAACCAGATTTGCCGAAGCAAAAAATGAATCCTTTTCGTTTTTAAAAAGTGTTACCTGATCGGGTGTCAATTCAAGTTTTTGCTTCAAGTAGTCGAATCCCCGGCCTGAATGTTCCTTTTTCTCAATATTCCTATCTCTGTGCTCGTGAAAAGAAAACCTTAAAACAAGCGCCAGTGCAACTATATTGATTATTGTTATAACCAGTATTGTTATAACAATAAATCGGATCTTCGGAAATTTCTCCATATCAATTTTCGTTACTTACAATTGTATTAAGCATGAGGTCTCCGCTATTCTCGAGGTAATACTCATAACTCATTTCCGACGAACCCACCTTGGTGTTCATTTTAAACTGGTTGCCCGAAAGAATGTAGTTGCTTAAAAAAATTGTAAAGGTTATTGCTGTTAGTACAAAGAGCCCGGCGGCTACAGGCCGCAGTGATCGTAAAACCGGAAGGGGGATTTCCCAGGTACTTTGTTGCTCATTCTCCAATTGAGCACATATTCTGGTATAAAAATAAGGGGTAAGCTCCGGCACTTCCTGTTTATCGCCGGAGAAATAAACAGCAGACATCCGCTTCACCAAAGCCTGACAAGACGAACACGAAGATAAGTGTTCTTCTATCTTCTTTTGCTTTTCTGGCAGAAGTGTCTTCTCCAGGTAGGCAATCACGTCATTTTTTATGTGTATTCCGCTCATTTTTATTTGTTCTAAGAGTTTAGACAACCATTTTTAAAAAAACTTGCGTTCAATTATCAATTATTTTCATTTTTCCGAAAAATAAATCACTAATTTCTTCTGCAGATTCAGTTTAGCCCTATGAATCAGTGATTCAACAGCCGACAGAGAAGTTTGCATCGCTTCAGCAATTTCCTGATACGAAAGTTCGTCATATTTACTTAAAGTAAAAGCGATACGTTGATTTTCCGGAAGGCTTTCAATAGCTTTCCAAAGAACCTTTTGATCTTCATTTTTCTCATATAAATGCATATCGTCATGAGCCGAATGATCTTCCGCATCAAAAACTACAGATTTCTCTCCTGGTAAAAATTTATCGAAACGTTGCATTAAAAGCTGCCAGCGGTTTTTTCTAAGCAGGTTCTTCGATTTATTAATTGCAATGCGATAAAGCCAGGTCGAAATTTTAGCATCGCCTCTGAAGCTGGCTATCGATAAATAAGCCTCAACAAAGGTATCCTGGGCGACATCTTCAGCATCCTCGTAATTATTCAAAATATGAAAACAGGCCTTAAAAACCATTGCCTGGTATTTCTCCACAAGAAACCTGAATGCATTTTCATCTTTGCCGGCTAATGATTTAAGTAAATCGGCATCTGTCATAAAACTGGAGAAATATGTTAACTCAAATGACACTAAAATACGAAGTTCAACAATAATTTAAACTTCACCAGATAAAATTTGTTAAAAGATTTTCTTTCGCATTGGAAATATTACGTCAAAAAAGATTAATACCTGTAACTGAATTAGTCGTGAGGCTTTAAAAAAAAATTTTTTGTTTTGCGCAAGTTTTTTAAAAAGTCATTGTCATACTTAGCAAGTGAACACAAAATTTAAAAAATTATACCACTGAATATGAAGAAAATTTTATTGTTAATTCTGGTTAGTTTATTGTATATCAACAATTTTACTTACGGACAAGCACCCATGGCACGCCCGGAACCAGGCCCTGCTGATGGAAAGATAAGCGGAAAAATTGTTGACTCTTCCAACAGTCTGCCGGTTGAATATGCAAGCGTTGCAATATACAGACAAAAGGACTCCACTTTGGTAACAGGCGTTGTTACTGATGTTGACGGAAATTTTTCGATGGAAAATCTGCCCTATGGGAGGTTCTATGCCGTTGTAACCTTTATAGGATACAAAAAAGCCAAGCTTGATAATATTATGATTAATCCTTCGGCCAAAAGTGCGGTGGTTGGAACTGTTAAACTCGATCCTTCATCAACTGCGCTCAACGAAGTTGTGGTAATGGGCAATGGCAACCAGATGGAGTATAAAATCGACAAAAAGGTTGTAAACATAAGTCAGAACATCGTTGCTGCAGGAGGAACGGTGGTGGATGCACTTCAAAATACTCCTTCGGTCCAAACTGATGTCGAAGGTAATCTTTCGCTAAGGGGAAGTTCAAACTTCACAGTTCTTATTGATGGTAAGCCTTCCGTTGTATCAGGAAGTGAGGCTTTGCAGCAGATTCCTGCCGGTATGGTTCAGAATGTTGAAATTATCACCAATCCTTCGGCCAAATACGACGCAGAAGGTAGCGCCGGTATTATCAATGTTATCATGAAAAAGCAAAAGGTGAAAGGTTTCAATGGAAGCATATCGCTTTCAGCCGGGACTAATCGTAAGAATAACAATAATATCAACCTTAATTACAAATACGACAAATGGAACTTTTCTCTTGGAGCTGATTATCAGGACATGGGCTTTAAAATGAATATGGAAAGTGAGCGGGATTATTTCACTTCCGACGTTCTTACTAAAAGTCAGTTGGTAAATGGATCCGGTCAGTTCAATCGTGGCGGTAAAGGAATCAGGGCAGGAATTGAATATAATATTACCGAAAATAGTTCTATCTCCATAGGAGGCCGTTATGGTGACCGTCAATTTAAACGCCCCATGAGTGCTTTTTATCAGGATTATTTCCCCGGAACTAATCAGAGCATATATTACAGAAGTGTTAACACTGGTAAATCGCAGGATGAGTTTTACAGTCTTAACCTGGATTACATCTTGAACCTGAATAAACAAGGACATCAGTTAACCGCATCGGCTTATTATTCGGGCGGATCAGAAAACGACCCCAGTTTAACTCAACAGGACACTACCGATCAAGCGGGCAGAATTTTAAGCACCTATCTGCAAAGAATCGATGAAACCGGTGATGAAAGCGAGTTAAGATTGAAAACCGATTACACTTTGCCATTTTCTGAGAAAACCAAACTGGAAGCAGGTTTGCAGTCTATTATGGAAGGAATTACCGCAAAGCATCATTTGTACAAAAATGAAATTGAGGATATTGCTCAGAGAGAAGAACTGGATTTTAGCCATAACATCAATTCGGGTTATGCAACTTTTTCGAGCTATACAAAGTTATTCGATTTTCAGGTAGGATTAAGGGCTGAACAAGAGAACAGAGTTGTTAAGCAATTGGAAATGAATCAGGATACAACTGTTAACCGCATTGATCTGTTTCCAACAGTACATATTTCAAAAAAACTACCCTGGGATTTGCAGGTTCAATTGAGCTATACACGCCGTATCAGCCGTCCAAGACATTGGAATTTAAGTCCGTTAAAAAGGTATATGGACCCTCAAAACGTGAGAGTTGGAAATCCAGGTCTGTTGCCCGAATTTACGGATGCTTACGAGCTGAATTTTCAAAAGAAAATTAACGAACAATCTTCGTTAACACTCGAAGGATTTTACAGAAAGACGAACAATCCTATCCAAAACATTACCAATGTAATCGACAATATCAATTACATGACAGTAACAAACCTTGGTAAGGACGAATCACTTGGTGGTGAAGCTATGCTGAACCTTGGACTCACAAAAATATGGACGGCCAATGTTTCCGGAAGTATTTACCATTACAAGCTTACAGGCGACATGGAAAAAGTTAAATCGAGAACCTCAACAAACTGGGACATGAGAGCCAATACAATGCTTCGCTTTAAAACAGGAACATCGTTACAACTTAACTTCATGTACAATGCACCAAGCGTTACCGCTCAGGGTACAAGAGGATCGTTTTACACTACCGGCATAGCTGTTCGGCAGGATATGCTAAAGAAGAAAGCAAGTTTAACACTGCAATTCCGCGACTGGATTGGAAATCCAAAAATGGAGATGACAACACAAACAAGCAACTTCTATTCATTTAATCAAATGAAGCGAGAAACTCAGGTTATTACAGCAACCTTCACATACCGAATCAATAATTACAAAGCCCAGAACCGTCGCGGATCAGATGATATGGGTGGCGGCAACGAAGGTGGTGGCGGCGGAGAAATGGATATGATGTAGAAAAGAGACATTAGTAGTAAGTAGCTAGTAGTAAGACTACATAAAAAAGCCTGTTCCGGATTTGGGACAGGCTTTTTTATGTAAAAAACACTAAAACAGACATAAACTATTTTATAATATTTTCTACTACATTTATAGTTTATATTTAATTTTTATAGTACATTTGTTTCAAATAATAATTTCAATGGAAGAAATAACCAAAGCTCAGGAAGAAATACTCAAAGCCTTATGGAATATAAAAGAAGGTGCGGTATCGGATGTTTTAGCTGTATTGCCGGAGCCTAAACCTGCTTACACAACCGTTGCCACAGTGATTAAAGTTCTCGAACGCAAAGGTTATGTCGATCATAAAACCTATGGCAAAACCCATGTTTTCTATCCGCTTAAAAGCAAAAAGGATTATACAAGTTTTGTATTGAAAGATGCCATGGAAGGCCTGTTTAACAATTCGCTCAATGCCATGTTTTCGTTCTTTGTGAAGCAGAAAAAAAACGTCAGCCTTGAGGAACTTGAAGAACTACGCAATTACCTGGAAGAAGAGATAAAAAAACAAAAGTCGTAAGCCATGGAAGCAATATTTATCTTTCTGCTTAAAGTATCGGGATGTCTGGCGATTTTTTATGGTGCTTACCTGCTGATCTTCCGAAATGATACCAACTTTAAAATCCAGCGCTTCTATTTAATAGCTTCCGTATGCTTAGCGGTTATACTGCCATTTAACAGTTATTCGCTGCGGCAATATAAAACCTTACCAGCCCAGGGAATTACTTCAGCGCCTTCGGTTGAGCTTCAAAGCAAAGTGACCTCAAATCAAAAAGTGGAGGATACAGACACAAATGCCCCATCGTTAAACACTCTTCCAACTCAGGGGGAAAGCACATTCAGCCTGATATATCTTTTAAAATGGCTTTACATTTCCATGGCCTCACTTTTACTATTCAGAATATTACTCGGTTTAGCAAAATTTGGCTTTCTGCGCCTGCATGCCCGTAGTGAAGACCTTTTCGATACCCGCATTTACATTACAGATAGAATAAACGGTTCAGCTAATATTTTCGGTATCATTTTTCTGAACCCAACACTTACAAAAGATCCAAAACTCTCACAAATTATTTCACACGAAAAAATTCATGCTTCTCAATATCACTCAATCGATATTCTTTTGGCAGAGCTACTTGCGGCCGCAATGTGGTTCAACCCTGTTGTGTGGTTTTTGAGACGATCGCTGCAGCAAATTCATGAATACCTGGCTGATTCAGGTGTAATAAATTCCGGCTTCGACAGGCTGGAATATCAAAAACTCCTTGTCAACCAAATTGCAGAAGAGAACCTTCTGCTGAGTTCAGGTTTTCAAAGTTCAATTAAAAAACGAATGATTATGATGACAAAAACAACCGAGTTCAAACAAACAAAGTCAAAATTATTGACTTTGCTGCCGCTAATAGCCATTTTAATTGCAGGAATTTCGTTCATTAACGCACCTGCACAGGAAAAGCAATCAGTAAAGCAAGCTACACAGGTTAAGTTTGTTCCACCCCAGACTTCAACTGCCAAAAGTTCAAAAGCAGCCACAGCTAAAACGACAAAAACGGAACCTCAACAAAAGGTTAAATTTGAACCACCTGTAATCCTTGAAAGTGAGGAAGCGCCTCAGGAACCACCTATGGCTGCAATTTCCTTAACCGCAATGAATGTAATTTATCTTGGCGTTGATAATCCGGTAGATATTGCCGTCTCAGGAGTTTCATCTGATAAAGTAAGAGTATCCATTACAAATGGTTCTGTAGTCAGATCCGGCAACAGCTACATTATCAGACCAAAAACACTGCAAAATGCAATAGTATCGGTTGAAGCTCTAATAAATGGGAAATGGGAAAACGTTAAAAATATGGATTTTCGGGTAAAACGCGTTCCAGATCCCGTTGCTTCAATTGGAGGCAAAAAAAGTGGGTTAATCCAAAAGGATTTTCTCTCGTCTCAGGATAAAGTTTCAGTTCTAATGGAGAATTTTGACTTCAATTTGCAGTTTATTGTAACAGAATTCACCGTTTCAATAAATGTAGACGGTGTATCAAAAGACCTGCATTCAAAATCGAATAAATTTACACCAGAACAGAAGGAGCTAATAAACAAGGCATCCAGTGGTCAGAAAATATATTTTATAGATATTAAATGTGTTGGTCCCGATGGAAATATTCGGGAACTCCCGCCCATGCTGTTTGAAATTCTTTAAAATAAAAAAGCCGGAGTGTTTTAGCGCTCCGGCGACCCTTTCGGGGTATATTTTGAATGACTATCTGACGACTATTTTATTGCAATTTCTGTGCCATAACAAACTTCAAAAAACTAACTTTTATCACCTTCGAGCCAATTTTTAAACTCTGCAACTTTTTCACGACTTACCAATGCATCCTCATCATCTCTATCGCTTATTTTTAACTTCAACCGACTGCCTGAATAGCTGATGATATCTTTGATTGCCTTCAGATTCACGAGATATTTACGGTTTATCCTGAAGAAATTTTTGGGATCGGTAAGCTGTTCCAGCTGGTCGAGCGAATACTCCAACCCGTAACATTTACCCGAAAAGGTATTCAGAAAAGTTTCCTTTTCCATGGAGTGGAAAAAAGCGACCTCTTCGATGCCAATATGGCGTAAATGTTCCCCAACTTTCACCACATAACGTGCTTTATATGGATTGGAAAACATCTGAACTATTTTATGCATCACTGCATTATCCAAAAGGACTTTCTCTTCTTTTTTAAAAAGACGGTTAAATTTCCCGATGGCTTGCTGAAGCTCCTGTCTGTCTATCGGCTTTAAAAGGTAATCGACACTGTTTACTTTAAATGCGTTTATTGCATATTCGTTATAAGCCGTGGTAAAAATAACGGGTGCCTCAACTTTAATAAAATCGAAAATTTTAAAACTCAGGCCATCGGCAAGCTGAATATCCATAAAAACAAGATCGGGAGCGGGGTTTCCCTGCAGCCAGCGAACTGACGATTTTACAGAATCGGCCTGCCCCACCAAAACAGCTTCAGGAATAATTTCCTTCACCATTCCTATGAGGCGGTCGGCCGCCAGCTTTTCATCTTCAATTACCAGAAACCGCATAAATTAAACATTTAGTTTAGGAATTCTAACAGTAAACAGTTCCCCGGCCTCCTCGATAATCAGTGGCTGTTCAGTAAAAAAGCGGTAACGCACTTTCAGGTTCTGCAAGCCAATTCCATTCGATGGAGTCTCGAGCATTTTGGGTTGAATCGGATTTGAAACGTTAATAAATTCTTCGTCATCAAAAATTTTAACCAGCAGCGGAAATTCAGCCGAGATCTCGTTATGCTTGATTGCGTTCTCAATCAACATCTGCAGCGAAATAGGCAACACATAGAAACTCCTGTCAGTGATATCAATTTCTACCTTCAGGTTATTGCCGAATCGCATCTTTTGAAGATAAATATAAGACTCTGCAAACCGGAGTTCGGAATCGATATCGATTAATTCCCGGCTATCGCGATCGAGCATATATCGATACATCTCCGATAGCTGCTTTACAAATACAATTGCATTTTTAGGCTGGGTTTCAATAAGGGAAGTAAGTGTATTGAAACTGTTGAACAGGAAATGCGGATCGACTTGATTCCGCAAGGCTTGAAGCTGAAGCGAAACGCTTTCCTTCTTTAACCTTTCTTCGTTTAAAGCAGCAGCCTGCCACGACTGAAAGAATGCTATTGAATGATAAATCAGCATTACTATCAGTGTGGCTGCATAAAAGATGAGAAAGGAGATTTTATTATACTGGAAAAAGTTTGTCAGATCAGGCTTATGAAAAATAAAGAACCAGATGAACATGTAAAGCAGTATCATTATAAACGTGCTGTAAACTAACGAGAAAAGCAGTCGAAGCACAAGTTTACGAACAGGATACTGGAGCCAGGTATATTTTTTATCGATATAAATAGCAAAAGATTCGTTTCCAAGCCAAAGAGACATCCCTATCACACTGGAATAGAGTAAATATCTGTTCCAAAATTCGAAAATACCAAACCCATCGATAAAAAATCCAATGAAAAATCCGATAAGATTTACAAAAAACAAACGCTTTAATAACTCTTTGAAAAGTTTTGCTACCCGGCTCTTAATGTTCATACTCCAATTTTATTGTTTGCAGGTTTCGAGCTGCTTTTTGCAGTCATCTTTACCCCATGAAGGATGCAATGCCGTTAAAGGTACAAATTTTTCATACTTCTGCATGGCACCTTCAAGAACAGGCTGTGCTACTTTCTTGCCACCACCGTAAAAATCGGGAGTATTTAAAAGTATCATACCCATCATATAATCGGCTCTCGGGTTTTCCGGATTGAGCTCCTGGGCCTTTTTAAATGCTGCAGAGGCCGACATTGAGTACTGAGCGCCCCGGGTTTGAGGATCGACCATTATACGACCTATGTCCATGAACCCTTTTACAACAAATATTTCCGATTCATCAGCTTTGATTTTCATTGCTTCGTTTATCATTTTCTCGGCATAATCCAGGATTTGATCAGTTTTCGACTGATCCTTATTCATGAAACTCTGAATAACAGTAGCATAAGCAGCATAATAATAAGGCAGCCATTGATTTTGTTCAGCCTGCGCAATGCGTTCGAACTGATTGGCAATGGCATTAAAATCGGTCGGAGATGCAGCAGTTTTCATCTGCTCTAAGGTAGCAGCCATCGCTTCGTTATAACTTTTCTCATCGGCAAACACTGTAGAAAACGACAAGGTTAAACCTAACAGAATGAATAATACTTTTGCTTTCATAACATTGAAATTTAATTGTTTAATAAAGGTTAATTTTTAGAATTTATTATTGAGGGAGATAAATGCGCCAATCACGATAAATCTTTTTGCAGGAGGCTGAATGGGGGTCTTCTTGTAAGCTTCTTCGCCGCCGTCAGTCGATTTTATAAAATGATAACCATACACCTGATCGAAGCCCAGCAAATTACTTACTGACACATAACAAACCGTAAACTTTTTGAATACCCTTGTGAGATAACTCAGGTTAACACTCATGTTATTGAAATCTTTAGTAAAATGAGTCATTCCATCAGGATCGAGGTAAGGTCGTCCGCTGCTATACTGATAAGTTACTGAAGCCTGAACCTTCAGCTTATTGATATACTGCTTGTAAACGGCAGCCGCATTATAGCGCGAAAAATATGTAGGATACATGAGCGAAGGATAGTTCTCGTACTTTTTCTTAGCATCGAGCAAAGTGAACGAAACCCAGTAATCACCATTTCGGATGCTCTTCTGATCGCGCCAGAAAATGTCGATTCCTTTTGCAAACCCATATCCATCCGACGAATAATTTACAGGATTGTAATCGTTTAACTCCCTGAACCTGGTCAACTGACTGTAGTCCTTATAATATCCTTCAATCCTGAAAAGATAACCATCGCGCTGGTATTGATAATTGAGAATATAATGAATCGAACGTTGCGATGAGAGATTGGTGGTCATCTTCAGATAATCGTCTTTGGGTAGTTGGTTAAAAAAGCCATAGGTTGCAGATATTTGGCTGTTTTCGCCAGTTTTATAGGCAGCAGAAAACCGGGGCGACAGGGTAGCTTCGTCGTTTACCGATGCATATTCACCACGTACCCCCAAACGTACCGAAATCTTCTTTCCTACCCTGGTTTCGGCTTCACTGAAAAGGGCCGACAGCGTATTTGAAAAATCCATTTTAGCATTAATAGCTGAATCGGGTTGGTTGAAATTCTGCTCATACTGATGCAGAAAGACTTCAATTCCGTTCCTGAAGGTGACATTTTTGAAGATGCTCCATTGCAGGGCTTCTTTCAGTTGAAAATTACGGTTTTTGGTAATCAGGGCAGCCTTCCTGAAATCAAAATCTTCGTTATCGTAAGAGAATGCGACACCAGTTTTCATGTCGACACTTTTAACGCGGGTTGTGAGGATTGTATTGATATAATAATTATTGCTGTTCATTTCCAGGTACCGGCCGCCAAAAGGATCGAGATAGTCGGGCAGCTCCATTGCCGATTTCCCCATATTTGCCGAAGAGAAAACCTTCAGATAGGTTTTAGGACTAAGCTTCGAAGTGGAGACAAAATCAGCTGAGGCACTGGAAGGATACTTAATCCAGTTAATCGACTGGGGGATTGCTGCAAAATAAGGTCGCATATTATAATAACTTGCCGAAAGAGAAAAGGAAGTTGAATCGATAGAGCTGCCCAAAACAGCGCCAAATCCAAAAGGAAGAATATTGATGCTTTGTGGATTTTTGATTGTAAGATTATTAGTATTGAGAATAAGAGCAGCAGACAAGGCTTGTCCATATTCGGCCGAATACCCGCCGGTGCTGAAAAGTGTCCCGCTGAAGAGTGTAGGAGAAAACCGTCCACGGGTTGGTAAGTCGGGAGCCTTGGAGGTGTAAGGATTTGCAACAAGCAAACCATCGATAAAAGTTTTGGTCTCGAAACGGTCGCCGCCACGGACAAACAAACCTCCATCCTCTCCTACTGTTTGAGTTCCGGGCAGGGTATTGAGAGCTCCGATAAAATCGCCATTAGAATTGGCCGTTGTAAGAACATCCAGCGCGGTAAGCTGAACACCGCGTTTGCGGTCGCCAGCCTGATAGATTCCTGCAGTAATAACTACTTCGTTTAACTCGCTTGAAATCTCTTTGAGTTTTATGTCGAAAAACTTATTCCCTGCAGGAAGTTCAATATCCTGAACAAAACCTGTAAAACCTACAGATTTGGCTACAAGTTTATAAGTACCTTTTTTGAAAGTAGCAAAGTTAAAATTGCCTGACGTATCGGTTGAGGCTCCGTCGTAGGTTCCTTCGAGGTAAACATTGGCACCGATTACAGGCTGTTTGTTATCGTCGGTAATCCGGCCTTTGATTCTTATGCTTTGAGCTGAAGCTGTAACAGAAAAAATAAGTAGAGGTAGTATTAATAATTTCATATCCATTTTAATTTGGATACAAAATTCGTATGCAATCAAGGGGTTTCAAATAAAAAACCGATGAGAGGGTATTTCTTACCGACGAACCGGAGATTTAGGTGTCTTAATTGTGGAAGGAAGGTTTCACCGGTACAAGATTTCTACAAGATTATTAGTGCTTTGAAACCAAATCACGGCAGGAAAACTTTAGCTTATCAAACAGCCATTTGTAACTTTTTTGTGACCAAAAAAGTCACCAAAAAAGTCTTTAACGGCGGAAACGCGGTCCGTCTCCTTCGTCGACTTCCCTTGAACGGCCCGCCGTCAGCAAGGAATTAGTATTAAGGCTTCGCCATGCTTTGATCAAAAGGTGTTTTGTAAAATGAAAAGCATCGCTCCTTTTTAGTTAAATAGTAGGTTAGCTTTCCATTACCTCAGAAAACGGAGTATACATTCTTTGTTTTTTCTTAGTGTTTTAGACTTTGTGGCAAAATCTCCTATCCCTCAACCACCGGTGTATCGCCTGCCGATGCTTTTTTCTTTCTTGCTTCTCTTTGCAAAAGGGCGTAACGCTTAAACTCCCGATTGCGATCGAAGAGATAACGGAAAGTTATATGGGTTTTATAGATCGTTGCTCCAATTTGCTCGTTTACCTTCATCATGGCAGGATTAAAATCGCCAATCCAGTTAAACTGAAGCTCTTTATAAGGGAAGCTTTTATCGAGTGCAATTTTTGCAAACGACATAATAATAGCGCCTTCCATACCTTTACCCTGATGTTCGGGAATAGTCCCGATAATCAGACTGATAGCCCTGGTGCAGGCGCCTCTCCTGCGGTAGTAAACAAATTTAAGTTTACCAATCAAATCCAGCTTGCCGTTCAGGTGGCGTAAAATCTGGTTTATATCGGGCATGAGCAGGAAGAAACAAACCGGTTCATCATTGTAGTAGCCAAAAAGCATCAGCTTCTCGTCCATGATTGGTTTAAGCTCCTTAAACAGGTGTTTTGCATGAGCAAGACTCATCTGCTCCACTCCCGGGAATACTGCCCAGGCTTTGTTGTATATGGTTACAAAATCGGCAGCATACTTGTCGGCTTTGCTTTTTTCGATATTCCGGAAAGAATACTGCGGGTTTTTAAAGATTCTTTCGGCCTTTTCAATTACCTCAGGACGAACTCCTTCGGAATTTACAAGGTGATGATAGGTGTACTGGTTAAAATAATTCTGAAAACCATAAGCTTCGAACAGATCTTTGTAATAAGGAAAGTTATAGGGCATCCCGTAAATAGGTTCATGAAAACCTTCGGCCAGACATCCCCACCAGCGATCGCGGTCACCAAAATTTATAGGACCGTCCATAGCTTCAACGCCCTTATCCTTTAACCATTCCTTACAGGCATCGAAAAGTATGAAAGCTGCATCTTTATCGTTAATACATTCAAAAAAACCTAAACCTCCTGCCTTAATATCTTCCTTTTTATTTCCCTTATGATCCACAAAAGCAGCCACCCGACCTACAACTTCTTTTTTCTCATCCAGAAGTAACCACCTGACACATTCACCATGACGCAATAATTTGTTTTTAGCAGGATCGAATACCGCAAGAATATCTTTATCGAGCGGGCGTATCCAGTTTTTATCGTCTTTATATAATTTTACAGGCAGTAACAGAAATTCTTTAATATCTTTCTCAGTCTTTACTTCGTGCAGCCAAAACATAGTAACAGGTTTTTGTTTTCAAACGTACGGGATTTTTGGTAAAAGTCAAAGAGGGAAAATCAGGAAAGTTGAAAAGATGAGAGGAAGTGTTAAAGAGAATGAACATTTGACACTTCCGTCATCATCAGCATCAGCAATGGTGGATATCAATAAATGAATCAGTAAACTATTGGAACGTTTTAACGTTTTAATGCAAAAAGCTTATGGATACAACTGAGATTAGCACTATCTACCCCAAAACTCTTGCAGAATGGCGCAACTGGTTAAAAGAATATCACCTGCAAGAGAATGCCGTTTGGGTGATCTTTTACAAATCCGGCTCAGGAATGCCAACCATAAGTTACGACGAAGCCGTGGAAGAAGCCCTCTGTTTTGGCTGGATTGACAGCAAAGCTCAGGCAATTGATGCATCCAGCCGCCGACAATATTTTTCAAAAAGGAAGCCCAAAAGTGCCTGGTCCAAATCGAATAAAATCAGAGTGGAGAAGCTTATAAACGAAGGTCGCATGACGGATGCCGGAATGAAATGCATTGAAATCGCAAAAGCAAACGGATCGTGGGATTCGCTTAATGACATTGAGGAAATGAAGATCCCTAATGACTTTGAGTTAAAACTAAACGAAGCTCCTGAGGCAAAACTATTTTTCGAAAGCCTCAGCAAATCGGTGAAACAGAATATGCTTTGGTGGATTGCTTCAGCAAAAAAGAAAGAAACAAGGAATGCCCGCATCAACGAAATTGTCACTTGCGCACAACAAAAGAAAAAACCTAAACAGTTCTGATTGCTCTATCATCTTTTATTAGGCTGAAAATCGTATGGCAGGGTGTTGGCCATTCGTTGTTCACTCATTCTCCCTTCCCAGGTAACTGAATAACCGTCCCAAAAATAGCCATTGGCATAAACGCTAATGGGTCTGGTAAAAGACACCATGCTGGTATAGGCAATATACTCATCGTTAGAACCTTCAACTATTCCGTTATTTATTCTACTAAAATTAATTTCTATTTTTTTCGGGTAATAAATGGCTACATTATCCTTTTCTTCAGCCAGACAAAGGTCGGTAAGATTAAGAACTTTTTCATTATTAAAAGCCTGATTCACATCTACAGGTTTAAACTCGTAAACTGAAAAACCCTCATGATACAATTTCTTATTATAAAGTGATCTCAAAAAATGCATTCTCGATCCATAATAAGCGCTTAGCCGGTTCGAACGCCATTTTTTCAATTCCTCAGGTGTACCTTCCAAATCCTGGAAAAAGGGATTTCCCGAAAATTGATACTTTTCCGTATTTGGCATATAGCGAAAATCTACCAAATCGTATTTTATCATATATCCAAGTGCCGCATTCTTTATAATTAAAGGTTTTACGGAATATCCCACCAGGACATCAGATCCTCTATCGAAGATAAGCCGAAGGTCCTCCGGGTTTACAACCTCGCAAAGACTGGAATTCCAATCGCTTCCAAAAAATATCCGCCGGAACATGGCCAGATTGCGCTTCCGGTATTTATCCTTAGCCGTTACTACAACGTCGTGTAACACTTTATAATTTGGGAAAAGCGTAATTGAGAAATTTAATTCACTGCCATTAACCTGAATTGACTTCTTGTATGATTTATAACCTATACACGTCACCGCCAGTTCGTAAACTCCATTTTCGGGAACTGTAATTTTAAATCGACCCTCACTGCTGGCAGAAGTTCCAATAGTGGTATTGGAAAGAAATACAGAGGCAAAGGGAATTGGATTTTTCAGAGAATCCAGAATCTCGCCGGAGATAACTGTCCCAGACTGAGCTAAAATATTATTCGCAACAAAGAAAAAGGACAGAATGATAAAAAAAACGATTCTCATATCAGGTTAGTTTGGTTATCGCATCGCACAAAATTTATACCATAGTAAGATTGAACTAACTTACTAATTAACAACAGAAAAATAAAGTTTCGCAACAGGAATTTAATCATTGATTTTTTAAGGTTTTCATTGTATTTTCTCCACATCAAAAATTGAAAACGACAAACACCATGAAAAACCTGACAGTCATCTGCGCAGTTACCTGCTTTGCAGTTCTTTCCTCCTGTAAAAAGGAAGTAAAAAACGACAATCCTTTTTTCTCCGATTATGAAACTCCATTCGAGGTTCCGCCTTTCGATAAAATTGACACAACCCATTACATACCTGCTTTTGAAGAAGGCATGAAAAGAGGTATGCAGGAAATCGAAGCAATTGTAAACAACAACTCAGAGCCTACCTTCGAAAACACCATTTATGCCTTCGACCGCTCGGGAGAGTTTCTCACAAGGGTAAGCAAAGTATTCGGAAACCTGAATGGTGCCAACACCAACGACCAGATGCAGGCCATTGCCCGTAAGATTGACCCTTTACTCACAAAATACAACGACGATATTTATCTCAACGAAAAACTTTTCC
This sequence comes from Bacteroidota bacterium, assembly GCA_021779665.1. Lineage (GTDB taxonomy): Bacteria > Bacteroidota > Bacteroidia > Bacteroidales > JAAUTT01 > JAAUTT01. The sequence continues at coordinate 21,567 of JAJYAG010000065.1, forward strand.
AGAGAATAAAGACAGTTTACGACAAAAGACACGAATCGAAACTCGACTCGCAGCAAGTAAGGGTAGTTGAAAAATATTACCGCGATTTTGAACGCCGCGGAGCAAACCTTGCCGCTGATAAAAAAGATGAACTGCGAAATCTGAACAAGGAATTATCGATGCTTTCGCTTCAGTTCGGACAGAATCTTTTGGCTGAAACGAACAAGAATTTTAAGCTTGAAATTAAGGATTCGGCAGATCTGATAGGATTGCCTGCCGGTGTAATTGCCTCGGCTGCTGAAGAAGCAAAAGCTGCCGGAAAGCAAGGTTGGGTTTTCAACCTTACTAAGCCAAGCATGATTCCATTCCTGCAATATTCGCAGAAACGTGATCTCCGCGAAAAAATTTACCGTGGCTATTTTATGCGTGGCGATAATGGCAACGCAAACGACAACAACGCTATCATTGCTAAAATTGTGAAACTGCGCGCACAAAGAGCTCACTTGCTCGGATTTCCCAGTCATGCTGCTTATGTAATTGACGATAACATGGCCAAAACTCCTGAGAATGTTAACGATTTTCTGATGAAACTCTGGACTCCGGCCCTTCCTATGGCAAAACAGGAAGTTGTGGAAATGCAGAAAATAATTGACCGCGAAGGTGGCAAGTATAAACTTGCGCCATGGGACTGGTGGTATTACGCTGAAAAAGTACGCAAAGAAAAATATGACCTTGACGACAGCGCTCTCCGTCCCTATTTCAGCCTGACCAATGTTCGCGACGGGATGTTTATGGTTGCTTCAAAACTTTATGGCATTACTTTTACAAAACGCACCGACTTGCCAGTTTACGAAAAAGATGTTGAAACCTTCGAAGTGAAGGAAGCAGATGGCAAGCCTGTTGGTATTCTCTACCTCGACTACCATCCACGTCCGGGCAAAAGAGCCGGTGCATGGTGCACAAACTTCCGTTCGGCAATCACAGAAAAAGGAAAAAGAACCGATCCTATCGTTTCCATTGTCTGCAACTTCACCAAACCCGCGGCTGATATGCCGGCTCTTCTGAACTGGGACGAAGTTACAACCCTTTTCCACGAATTTGGACATGGTTTGCATGGACTGTTTACCCAAGGCGAATATTACCGCACTGCAGGTCGTGTTCCCCGCGACTATGTTGAACTTCCTTCGCAGATTATGGAAAACTGGGCAGGCGAAACTGAAGTATTAAAATCGTACGCTAAACATTACAAAACCGGTGAAGTGATGCCTGATGAGTTGATGGACAAACTTCAGAAGAGCAGTTTATTTAACCAGGGCTTCGAAACGGTTGAATACCTGGCAGCCTCTCTGCTCGATCTTAAATATCACAATCTTGGCGATTCACTGCCGATAAAGGTGAGCGATTTTGAAAAGCAGTCTTTAACTGAGGCCGGACTTATTCCCGAAATTCTGCCACGTTACCGCAGTACCTATTTCTCGCATGTTTTCGATGGCGGATATTCGGCCGGATATTATGTTTACATCTGGGCTGCAGTGCTTGACGCCGATGCATTCAATGCCTTTAAGGAATCGGGCAATATCTACAATCCTGAGCTTGCTGCCAAATTCAGAAAAAATTGCCTTGCTGAATGCGGAAGCGACGAAGGAATGGTTCAGTATAAAAAATTCCGCGGCCAGGATCCTTCAGTTGATCCGTTGCTGAAAAGAAGAGGATTAAAGTAATAAAGAAACCCAGCAGAATAGCCGGTAAGGGAAACCAAACCGGCTTTCTCATTTAAATTATCTCGATTTCAGGACAATGCCCGACATAAACATAAACGAAGAATACCACAAAGCCCTGGCCCTGTGGGCTGCTGAATGTGCCGAAAGAGTGCTTTCGGTATTTGAGCTGGAGCACAATGACAACCGTCCCCGACAAGCCATAGAAGCTGCCCGTGCATGGGTAATCGGTGACCTGAAAATGACTGAAGCGCGAAAATTTGCTTTTGCCGCCCATGCCCCAGCTCAGGAAGCGAAAAGTGAAGAAGCATCGGCCGCTGCACGTTCAGCAGGTCACGCCGCTGCAACAGCTCACGTTCCGGACCATGCCCAATACGCTGCACAATATGCTCTGAAAGCATCTTCGTACCTGGAACTGGAAGGAGAATGGCAGGAAAGGAATATGCCTCTGAAACCGGATAGTATTTGATACCAGACAACTAAGAGTTAAAAAGGGCCTGCTGCAATATTGAAATGCAGCAGGCCCTTTAATATAATTACAAACCTTTATTTATACTGAAGTCCAAATCCAAAAGGATACAGCGGATCTTTTGAATCGTAGGGCATATCTTCCTTCTGGTTTTTCACTGCATCCATTGACGAGGGAAGTTCAACAGGCAATTTCCCTTCAGGTTTAGCCTTACCAAAAATTACATCCAACACAGCTTCATCACTCGCTCCGAAGTTTGCCAGTAGGCCTTTGGCTTGGGCGCTGATTTCAGGAATCACAGCCGGGCGGTCGATATAAATATCCACAATTGTCGGAACTGTTTTCAGCAGATTAAGAATACTGTCCTTCTGTAGTCCTTTGAAATCCAGATCGCCATGATGAAACATTTTAGCCATCATAATATCCGAGTTAACAGGAATCCAAGGTGTTTGCAGTCGCAGAACTGCGAAATCGGCCTCTTTGGGGTTATCAACCACTGTTCCATATTTGGCAGCAACTTCCTTATTAACATTCTTAACATAAATTTTGAGTTTACCGGCAGTCAGAGGCAAAACATTATTGTCGTTCTTTAATAAAACCATTGCCCGGCGCTGCGATTCGTTACCCGCTGCAACAAATTCGGGTTTACCAACAACCTTTTCAGCCTGTTCTTCATTTACAAAAGGATTATCGAAAAGACCAAGTTCAAATTTTTGTCTCAGCAAACGTTTAACCGACTCATCAATTCTGGCTTCAGTTATTTTCCCGTCTTTCACAAGCTTAACAACCACTTCGGGACAGTTTTCTCCGCCAAACTGGTCAACGCCGGCATCAATAATCTTTTTTACACGATCTTCTGTTGAAAGATTTTCAACGCCCCAGGCCCTGGCTGGGAAAACGGTGCCACCCATTTTGGAATCGGTAACCAGTCCCCAGTCGGTGCAAACTACTCCATTGAATTTATATTTATCACGCAGCAATCCGGTAATTATCTCTTTATTGTAACTGAAACCAACATTTTCGGAAGTCTGATCCATGGCAACGCCGTAATATGGCATAATGGCTGCGGTATTTGCTTCGAAAGCAGCTTCGAACGGTATCAGGTGATAATCGAAATTTTTCCCAGGGTAAACCTGACCTTTATGAAATGGGAAATGCGGATCGAGGCCTTCGCGTTGCGGACCACCGCCCGGGAAATGCTTAGTCATACATGCCACGCTGTTGCTATCGAGTTTGGATCCCTGATAACCTTTGATATAGGCTTTAACCATCCTGGCAGTCAATTGGGCATCTTCGCTGAAAGAGCCACTGATACGGGGCCAGCGCGGTTCAGTAGCCAGGTCGATCTGTGGATGAAGGCATTCGCGGATTCCAACAGCCATATACTCCTGGCGCGAAGCATCAGCAAACTTGCGAACCAGGGCAGAATCGCCGATAGCAGCAAATCCAAGAGGTTCGCACCACTGAGAAAAGGTACGGGCGCTCATTGCAAAAATATTGTTGCTGAAATGATTTCTCGGATCGGAAGCTATTGTAATCGGAATACCAAGCCGTTCGGCTTCTGCAGCTTTCTGCATCAGGTTATACCATTTGGCTGTAGCTTTAACCCCCGGAACCGCCCAAAGGTTAAAATGATTCATCTTCTTTTCCTTCATCAGATTCAGCGCATTTGGAGCAGAAGAGAATATGCCGTCACCCGATGGTTTGTCCTCAATACTGCCATCGTCGTTGATGCGGGCGCCATTAATGAACATCATTCCGGCTTTTTCTTCAAGGGTCATCTGTTTCAGCAGGTCGTCAATACGGGATTCTACCGGCTGAAGGGCGTCTTCGTAAACGTCCATTTTACCATTCTTGTTTAAGTCGCGATACTTATGACCGGAGTTTTTACAGGCACTTACCACAAGTAAACAGGCCACCAGCAGCCCAATCCAATTCGTTTGTTTTTTCATAGAGCAGGTTTTTGTAAATGTTTTCGGATGAGTAAATATAAAAAAATATCTAAAGCGTAATATATACAATTTGTAAATTATTACGTTTTAGATATTTTCACCTTTCACAAGAACAAAGTAACTACATGTAGGTCGGATTACAGTTCATGGTAATTGCTGATTTAAGTTCGAAAACCCACTTATCAAACGAAGGCGGTCCAAATGTTCCTTTTGCATTGTTTGAAAACCCGAATCCTTCTTTCGGGATACCCAGCATGGATTTATCCATGGCACTGTTACTATTCTCGTCGTGAAAATACCGGAAGCCATATTTCCCGGGTTTCAGATCGTTAACCACAATAATGCATACATTGTTTTTTATTTCTGCCTTAGCCCCTTTCAACTCTTTCTGGTTTTCGTCCAGCAGCTGAAAAAGAACCTGCCCCTTGCTGTTCTTTAAACCATTTATTTCAACTGTGAGTTTTAATTGCGAAAACATAATCCCGGGTATAGCCAACGCGAAAATTACAAGCCAAAATTTCATTTTCATGTTTAATAGAATTTAATGATAATGAAACAAAAATAAAAGGCAATGTTTCAATGAAATAATAAAAACCGCCCGGCAGCAGAATATGAGGTACAAGATGATGAATTTCCGCTCCGAAATGTTTTACACCAGCAATTAACTTAACAACACAAGTTTGGATTATATTTGACTCATGAACAGATTCTTTTTTCATCTGGCAAGAGTATTTCCACTGATTCCTTTGAAAACTCTCACTTCAGCTACGAAGCAAAGGACGATATTCCCTTTCTACCATGCAGTTTCTAACGAAGAGATAATTCACATAAAACATCTGTATAAAATAAGATCAACCGGCGATTTCGAGAGAGATTTGGATTTCCTTGTAAAAAATTTTATTCCGGAAGATATTTTGACTTTTCAGGAAAAACTCAAAAACAATGAGCCATTAAAACACAATTCCTTCATTCTATCATTCGATGACGGATTGAGTGAATTTTATGATATAATTGCCCCTATTCTGCTTAGGAAAGGAATTCCGGCAACGTGTTTTCTAAATTCAGGATTCATCGACAACCGCGATCTCTTTTTCAGATACAAGGCAAGCGTTCTGGTGGAAAAAATCAAGAAAACCAAATCTGACACATTTGTTGAAAAAGCAAAAATTTTCCTGAAGAGCAAAAACCTGCGCGCCAAAGACATTTCAGAATCAATTCTGGCCATAAACTATCCGAACCGTTCCTTTTTGGATGAACTTGCCATAATTCTGGAAGTTGATTTCAGCGATTACCTTAACGTGAAAAGGCCTTATATGAGCAGTGATCAGATAAACTCGCTCATCAAAAAAGGATTTCGGTTTGGAGCTCATAGCATCGATCATCCTGAATACGCCAACATTCCGCAGGATGAACAAATAAGTGAAACCCTTGAAAGCATCAACGATGTCACCAATCGCTTTCAACTAAACTATAAATTCTTCTCTTTTCCATTCACCGACTTTGATGTTTCCGGAAGGTTTTTCAGCCGGATTTTCAGTAAGGAGCATCCCATTGCTGACATGACATTTGGCTGCGCTGGGTTGAAGAATGATTCCTGCACGGATAATATTCAGAGAATACCCATAGAAACTGATAATTTCACCGCCACGGAAATTATAAGAGGTGAATATTATTACTACATTTTCAAAGGCCTGTTTAACAAAAACATCATTTTCCGTGGAAACTAAAACATACACCAGGCAAGAGTTAAAGGAATTTATTAATTCAGATTTTTTTGAAGAGCTGCGAAATATACCCATAAGCCGCCATAGAGCGCTTTCGCAAATTAATAATCCACGGGCATCCGACAACGACATTCTTTTAGTTGCCACATACGATGACAAAAAATTGGCAGGATATCTGGGCATACTTCCCGATCTTTTGTTTCATGAAGACAGCACCGAGAAAGTTGGATGGCTTACATGCTTTTGGGTAGACAATGATTATAAATCGAAAAATATAGCAGCCAGTCTTTTCCTGCGAGTAATCCGTGCCTGGAATCAAAAGATTCTGATAACAAATATTGTCCCCGACCTGGAACCAGTCTATCAGAAAACAAAAATATTCCAGCCAACTATTTACAAATCGGGCTACAGGGGCTATTTGCGTTTTAACCTAAGCACCGTTTTGCCTCCGAAAAATCACCTCTTCAGGAAAATGGCCCCGGTTTTGAAACTGGCCGATATGTTCCTGAATATTCCTGTCGACCTGAAATTGAGATTGTTTAAATCTGTTGAAACAGGCAATATTCAATATGAATATTTACAGATGTTAAGTAAAGAAGATGAAAACTTCATCTTGCAATCCCACGAACCCAACTGGAATAAAAGAGGAATAGAAGAAATTAACTGGATCATTTCCAATCCCTGGATCATCCAGAGTTCCATGAATTCTGAGAGTCAACGATATTATTTTTCGTCAGTCAGTAATCAATTCTTTTACCGGATTTTACGGATAAAGAATATCGGGAATGAAACCATTGCCCTTGCCGTTCTTCTGGTAAGAAATAAAAATTTAACCACACCTTACCTGTTTTGTACCGACCCGGGCTGGATGCCGTTAGCTAAAATGATTGTAAACACAATCAAAGAACAAAAACTTGATATGCTTACCACCTTTCACGGAACGCTGGTAAAAACGTTAAAATCCATACGAACACCTTTTATTTTCAGCAAAACCATAAAAAAGCCCTATCTGATCTCAAAGAAATTTGAATATTTATCAGCCCTAAACTTCCAGGATGGCGACGGAGACTGTGCTTTTTATTAAAAACCACAACAAAACGCTTGTAATTACCTGAATATTTTATATTTGTTTATTGAATTCAAGTTTTACAACACTCAACTGCCTCATAAACATGAAACCAACGTTTAGTGCTCTGCTTCTGCTTTTAACAGTTATCAATACATTTTCGCAAAACCAAAACCTTGCGATCGTGCAAGTTGACGGAGGTAGGATAGAAGGCGCCATCGAAGATGGTATTGCCGTTTACAAAGGCATTCCATATGCTGCTCCACCTATTGGAGAATTAAGGTGGAAAGCGCCTCAACCAGTTATTCCATGGAGTGGAGTGAAGCAAGCCAAAAAGTACGGTAATGCCTGCCCCCAACTCAAATTACCGGTAAAAGGCTTTATCAATGCCGATATGAGCGAAGATTGCCTGTACCTGAACGTTTGGGCTCCGGCCACCTCCAAAGGCAAAAAGCTACCTGTAATGGTTTGGATCTTTGGCGGAGGATTCTTCATCGGATCGTCATCCAATAGTGTATATTCAGGTGAACAGTTTGCCAAAAGAGGTGTGATTATGGTAAGTTTTGAATACAGGCTTGGCACATTAGGATTTTTAGCACATCCCGAACTCAGTGCCGAATCGCCAAATCATGTTTCTGGAAATTACGGTTTACTGGATCAGATTGCCGCCCTGCAATGGGTACAACGCAACATCAAAGCTTTTGGCGGCGACCCGGAATGCGTAACTATTTTCGGGCAATCAGCCGGAGCGCAGTCGGTGAGTATGCTGGCGGCTTCTCCATTAACAAAAGGGCTCTTTCACAGAGCTATCTGCCAGAGTGGAGGTTCTTTCGGACCGGTGAAAAAAGTTAAAGAAAGCGATTGCATGCAGTCCTTGAAAGGTGCTGAGGAGGACGGTGTAAAATTTGCCCAAAGAAGAGGAGTCAATTCTCTTGCTGAACTGAGAAAGCTTGATGCAGAGAAACTAACGATGAACATAGGTGTCGATACTTTCTGGCCCATAGCCGACGGATATGTTATTAAAGACGATCAGTACAAGTTGTATCAGGCGGGCAATTACAATGATGTACCGGTTCTTATTGGTTACAACTCAAACGACGGATCGATGTTTGCCAGTTCGGAAAAAATGCCGGCCGGCTATAAAGCATTTCTGAATGACAGGTTTGGAACATTAGCACCAAAAGTACTGGAATACTACCCGGAGGGAGACAATAATACAACCATGCAGTCGAAAGCTAACATTTATCGCGATTCGTACTTCGCATGGTATACTTATGCCTGGGCGCATCTTCAGACAAAAACAGGAAAATCCAAAGTGTATGCTTACTATTTCGACCAGGAACAACCCAAAATGAATCCTTTTTATTACGGCTCCCTAAAACCAGCAGGAGTGCCACACGCAGGTGAAATACCATACATATTCAATCATATGGACAATGATACTTCAATTCATTTCGAACCCAGACACCGGAAACTCGCTGAAACTTTAATAACCTACTGGATCAATTTTGCAAAGGCAGGTGATCCCAATGGTGAAAAGCTGCCTGTTTGGCCCGCCTTCAAGGAAGACAAACCATTGGTTATGAAACTGGGCGACAATCCTGCACCAGTTCAGTTCCCAAACCTTGAAGCAATAAAGGTTATTGATAAGTATTATAGTTCCAGAAGAAAAGAGTAGTTACAATGATGTTTCCTGTAATTTAATTTTGTAATTTGCATCGAACTAATCCAAAAACATTCAAAACGCGAACTTATTAACCATTCAAATTTAATATCATGACAATTTTAGGCATTTTAGGACCAGTTGAATTATTTATAATTCTGTTTGTTGTTATTCTTCCGGTTATTGCACTAATCGATATTGTAAAAAGTGACTTCGAAGGAAATAATAAAATCGTTTGGGTTCTTGTGGTTTGCTTTTTTAATATTCTAGGCTGTATTCTCTATTTTATTATAGGAAAGAATCAGAAAATCACTCATTAATATTCGTTTCCCACATAATACAACCGGCAGAATTATAGCTGTACTGCAGACTACTCACCATGGGTATCTTTATCAATATTTTCGACCTGCCTGATAAATTCTCCAACATGTTCGTCGCTGTAACGACCATAACTATCAGTAAGTGTTCCTTTTTCGTTACCTGCTGCGATTGCATAAACTATTGAATCATCATCAGGGTTGGATTCTCCTTCGAACCTGTAGAAATTTTCGATATTAACTTCTATGGGCTGATAAACTTTATTACTGCTAAGCGAAACCAATCCATCGGCTGTTGCCTGAAACTGCACATTATAACCATCTTCTTCCAGTTTTTGCATTACCGAAACCATAGTTTCGAGAATATGTTTTCCTGTTTCCATGTGAATTCTTTATTGGTATTCACATATTAAACAGTTAAGAATGGTTTTAGTCGGTCAATTTCCAGCTGATAAGTTCCTGTTCTCTCTGAAAATGCTTTTAAATTCATTAAATCTGATAAGGGAGATAACAACAAGGACAATCCAGCCAATCAATATCATTAGCGAGGAAATATTGATAACAGCATTACCAGCAAGGGTCAAATTAAAATAATCAAGATGTACATACGCCCAATTGCCGTTTGCAAAAAACAAACGGTCGAGATAATTGCCCATCCATCCAAAAACTATAAGTGCCGACGAAAATTTAAAAAAGTTATCCACCTTTCGAAGTTGAATTCTCATGAAATAAAATACAAAAACCAGTTGTATGGCTATCACCAGATAACCAAAGAATCCTAACCCTCCATTGAAGCCCAGTGGAAGCCGCAAATTCTCAATTCGCCCAATAGCAACCCACCCATTTAGCAGAGACAGCATTTCGCCTTGTTCAAATTTTTGAATTATCATATACTTTGTTAAAAGATCAGCAAGAGAAAGAGCACAGGCAAACAGAATATAACCATAAAAAAGGTTTTGCAGCTTTTTCATACAACAAGAATTTCGAGCAAATATAATTTTTAAAAAACAAGATAAAAAAGCCATATTGAGTCCTCACGGATTCAATATGGCTAACCAACAACTATTAAACCTAATTATTCGTTATGATGAAACTGTTGACGATTTTTTGTGCATCAGTTTCTGAGTACTATACAGGATCTAAAACTTTTACCCTAAAAGAAAATGATCTGGTCCGAACCAACAATCACCTTTTTATTTATTTTTAATCATTGAAACGTTAGGTATGATTTTGGATAACATTTCGGACTACACAGAGGGGAAGGAGAATACATCTTACATGATGCAGTTTCTGACAGAAAACACTTCAGATATTTTTCTTGTAATTGACTCCAGTGGCAAATTTTTATATGCAAACCCCTCGGCTTACAGCGAACTGGAATATTCGCCTGAAGAATTTAAACAAATAAACATTCATCATCTGAATGCCATATTTAAAAATTTCGAGTGGAATAATTTCCTGAATGTCCCTTTCGAAAATGTCCTGAGCACAAAATCGGGCAATAATTTGCATGCCGAGTTCAGAACAACTCTTTTTAGCGCAAATAATTACTTGCTTATAATCAGAAATCTAACAGATAAAAGAAGAATTTCTCAGGAAATGAGAGATAACCCCCTCAAATACCAGTTACTTGCCGAATATTCCACCGATTTGATTTCCCGGCACAATCCTGACGGAATATGCACCTATGTATCTCCTTCGTGCGAAAGAATATTGGGTTACAAACCTGAAGAGATAATAGGACGCAAAAACTTCGAATTTATTGTTGAAGAAGATCTCCCGATTGCCGAGCAGGTATATCCTGAAATACTCAGTAAACCTATTGTTCAGACTTCAACTTACAGAGTCAGGCATAAACTGGGTCACGAAATCTGGTTCGAATCCACCTGCCAGGCTATAAAAGATCCGAGAAACGGTGAAGTTACAGAAGTTTATGCAACCTCACGCGATATATCGGAAAGGAAAAAGTTTGAGAAAGAACTGATAATAGCCAAAGAAAAGGCTGTGGAAAGCGATTATCTGAAAACTGCTTTTCTCCAGAATATGAGTCATGAAATACGAACCCCGATTAATGCAATCATGGGTTTTTCGGATTTATTGACCGAGCATCTGGACGACAAAGAAAAACTCCGGTATTTTTCAGAGATTATCTCCAGCCGAAGCAACGATCTTCTTGAAATTATAAACGACATTCTTGATATCGCCCGAATTGAGGCTGGTCAGGCAAAGGTTAAAACCGAAACATTTAGTTTAAAAGACCTGATGGATGATCTTATAAAATTTTTCTCGGAACATCAGGTTAAACTTAAAAAACAGCATATTGCTTTTGAGTTGAGGCTTTCGCCCGAAATTGAAAACTTAACCATCACAACCGATCAGATAAAGCTGAAGCAGATTCTTATTAACCTTATTGGAAATGCTTTTAAATTCACCCGGCAGGGCAAAATTGAAGGTGGCGCTTATATTTCACAAGGCAGGCTTACCTTCTATGTTTCCGATACCGGCATTGGAATTCCGCAGGACAAGCACAGCTATATCTTTGAGCGCTTTTCACAAATATCTTCTAACGAGAAAAACCTGGGAGGAACAGGACTAGGACTCTCTATTGTAAAAGGCTTGGTTAAACTTCTGGGTGGAGAAATTTCTTTAAAATCCCTCCCTGGTGAGGGAAGTACTTTCAGTTTTACCATTGAACGCAATTTAAACCAAACTTCACAAATATAACTAACTGACATTCATTACGATTTCATTTTCAGACAGACAATTCTCCAAACCATCGATTCAAATAGGCACGTCTATCTAATAAATTGCAGATAAAAAAACATCGCTGGTACTTTTGATTCAAATTTCTAAAAATATGAATCAAATGATAA
>JAJYAG010000251.1 GCA_021779665.1 Bacteroidota bacterium
CAAATGGGTACAGGATTCGATCCTAACTTTTCTTTGATTTCGTTAATGACTCCGTAAAAATCGGCACCTGAACGGTCCATTTTGTTTACGAAAGCAATTCTGGCAACATTATATTTATTAGCCTGACGCCAAACTGTTTCCGATTGCGGCTCAACACCACCAACGGCACAGAAAAGGGCAACAGCGCCATCCAAAATACGTAATGATCTTTCAACTTCTACGGTAAAATCAACGTGACCAGGGGTATCGATAATATTTACCTTATATTCTTCGCCATTATAATTCCATGCTGCTGTGGTTGCAGCCGAGGTAATAGTGATTCCTCTCTCCTGCTCCTGTACCATCCAGTCCATGGTGGCAGAACCATCATGAACCTCTCCAATTTTATAATTGATACCGGTATAAAATAAGATCCTCTCGGTGGTGGTGGTTTTACCAGCATCGATATGGGCCATAATACCGATATTTCTTGTTTTACTTAAATCTCTGCTCATTTTTATCTACAACAACTTCTAACTACAACCTCTAACTAAACTATTCTACTTTTCCTACAATATTAAAATCTGAAATGAGCAAAAGCCTTATTTGCTTCGGCCATTTTATGCATATCTTCTTTACGCTTGAATGCGCCACCTTCTTCATTATATGCAGCCACAATTTCGGCAGCGAGTTTTTCGCTCATGGATTTTCCACCTCTTTTGCGGGCATAAAGAATCAGGTTTTTCATGCTTAATGCAATCTTTCTGTCAGGACGAACTTCAATAGGTACCTGGAAAGTTGCACCACCAACGCGGCGGCTCTTTACTTCAACCTGAGGAGTGATGTTTTCCAATGCTTTCTTCCAGATTTCCAGAGGAGCTTTGTCTGCATCTTTCATGCGTTGTGCAACGGTATCCATAGCATCGTAGAAAACATTAAATGCTGTGCTTTTCTTACCGCTGTACATAAGGTTATTGATAAACCTGGTTACCAGAACATCGCTAAATTTAGGATCTGGTAATATGATTCTTTTTTTTGGTTTTGATTTACGCATTCTTAATACCTTTTATATATGTATTATTTTTTCTTTCCTGCTGCTGCCGGAGCTGCCTTTCCTGCTTTCGGACGTTTAGCGCCATATTTTGAACGGCCTTGTTTACGACCATCAACACCAGCGGCATCCAACGAACCACGAACGAGGTGATATCTTACACCTGGAAGGTCTTTCACCCTACCGCCACGGATTAACACGATGGAGTGTTCCTGAAGGTTGTGACCTTCGCCCGGGATGTAGGCATTTACTTCCTTACTGTTTGTTAACCTTACCCTGGCAACCTTACGCATTGCGGAGTTTGGTTTTTTAGGAGTAGTGGTGTAAACACGTACACATACTCCGCGTCTTTGTGGACAAGCATCTAGTGCCGGAGCTTTACTTTTATCGATAAGTTTAGCTCTTCCTTTTCTTACTAACTGCTGAATCGTAGGCATATATATCCTTCAATAATTTTAATATACTTTCAAAAATGGTTCGCAAAGGTATTCTTTTTTTTTTAATTCCAACATAGTTTCATTTTTTTTTGAAACTATTTTTTTTGATTCTGAATTGGTTTCATCCGACCGCATTCAGGCCTAAAAGGAATTTTAAAAAAGGACGACAAATTTATACAATTTTGAAATATTTGAAAATGTTTTAATTAAGTTTTCAAAAGATTTAATTTAAGCATACCATATATTATATAGTAAAAAACCTCTCCTTTTAAAGATTCAAAACCTTCCAAAACCTGATTTTTGACAGTTTAATATTTTTTAACTTTTAATTAAACATAAGTAATACATCAAGTTAAAAAGAAAGAACTAAAAACAGGCCGGATGATGTTCAGGTATTGGTTTCACATAATTACTGCAGCTCTTGCTTCTTTCAAAAAAAGTTATACTTTTGGTGTTCTGCTACATTTTACAATAGTTTTTTATAAACTAACTTAAACACCTTTTTATGAAGACATATTCGACCGAACAAATTAAAAATTTCGCATTGCTGGGAAATGCGGGCTCCGGGAAAACCACCTTGGCTGAGGCTATGCTTTTTGAAGGAAAAGTAATTGAACGTCGCGGCGAGGTGGAAAGCAAAAACACTGTGTCTGACTTTACCGACATCGAACACGAAAATTTAAACTCTGTATATGCGTCGGTGCTTTACAGTGAGTTTAACGATAAAAAGCTCAATTTTATAGACTGCCCCGGAGCAGACGACTTTGTAAACGGTACAATAGCAGCGCTATCAGTTGCCGATACTACTTTAATGGTGCTTAATGCACAAAACGGCGTGGAAGTGGGAACTGAAATTCACTACCGCCACCTGATGAAGGCTAAAAAAGGAATGGTACTGGTTATAAACCAGCTCGACCACGATAAAGCCAATTTTGATAAAACAATAGAACTTGCCAAAGAAAGACTCGATAAAAATCTTGTTCTGGTTCAATATCCATTAAATGAAGGAACAGGATTTAACACCATCATAGATGTTCTCATTCAGAAACAATTAAAGTTCGACGGAGCAAAGGTTGAAATAACCGATATCCCTGCCGATCAGAAAGCGAAAGCTGGCGAAATTCGTAACCAGTTACTTGAGAAAGCGGCCGAGAATGATGAAAAACTCATGGAAACTTTCTTCGAAAACGGCACCCTGACTGATGATGAAATCCGCAAAGGAATCACCCTTGGGTTGGTTAACCAGGGCATTGTTCCTGTAATGTGTATTTCGGCAAAGAAAAATTACGGAGTTGCACGTTTAATGGAATTCCTGACCCGCGTTCTCCCCTCGCCCAACGAAATGCCAGGCATGGCCGATGATAGCGGAAAACTTATTAATTATAGCGCCTCCGGGCCGGTTTCCATGTTCGTTTTCAAATCGAGCGTTGAACAGCATATTGGCGAAATAAACTATTTTAAAGTTATTACCGGAGAAGTAACCGAAGGTATGGACATTGTAAATATGACCACCTCGGCCAAGGAACGTGTTTCTCAGATTTTTGCCCCAGCAGGAAAAAACAGGGCTAAGATACCCAAAATGGTAGCCGGCGATATTGGTGCTACAGTGAAGTTAAAAGGCACTAAAACCAGCCAAACTCTTGGAGCTCCTAATAATACGGTTAAATATCCTGCTATTGTTTTCCCTGAGCCTAAATTCAGAACAGCTATTCGTCCGATATCTGAGAACGACGAAGAAAAACTTGGCGAAGCTCTTGGCAGATTAAGTCTGGAAGACCCAACCATTGTTGTTGAATATTCAAAAGAATTAAAACAGACCATCATTCATGGCCAGGGTGAATACCACCTCAACATCATGAAATGGCACCTGGACAATATATTCAAAATCCCTACCGAATTCCTTACCCCTAAAATTCCGTACAGGGAAACCATTACCAAAATTGCCCAGGCCGAATATCGTCATAAAAAACAATCGGGTGGAGCCGGCCAGTTTGGTGAAGTACATCTTGTAATCGAGCCTTATACAGAGGGAGCCCCAGATCCGACTATGTATAAAGTTAACGGAAAGGAAATTAAAGTAAGTGTTCGCGACAAGGAAGAACATAAACTCCCATGGGGCGGAAAACTCGTATTTTACAACTGTATTGTGGGTGGTAGTATCGATGCCCGATTCCTTCCTGCTATCCTGAAGGGTATTATGGAAAAAATGGAAGAAGGTCCATTAACCGGTTCTTATGCCCGCGACATCCGCGTTGCTGTATATGACGGTAAAATGCACCCTGTTGATTCGAATGAAATTTCCTTCAAACTTGCCGGAAGAAATGCTTTCAGAGAAGGCTTCAAAAATGCGGGTCCAAAAATTCTTGAACCTGTTTATAATGTTGACGTGTGGGTTCCTGCAGATCGCATGGGCGATGTAATGGGCGACCTCCAGACACGTCGTGCTTTGGTGCAGGGAATGGCCAGTGAACATGGTTTTGAGAAAATCTCGGCCAAGGTACCACTTGCAGAAATGAATCGTTACTCAACATCGCTGAGTTCGTTAACACAAGGACGCGCCATGTATTCGATGAAATTCTCCGAATATGCACCGGTACCAGGCGAACTTCAGACTGAACTTCTAAAAGCTTACGAAGCTTCACAACAGAAAGAAGAATAGTAGGTTAACTAAAAGCCTTGCTTCCTTAAGAAGCAAGGCTTTTTTATTTGAGAAAATCTGTAGCCAATTCAAAGACCATATTAAAACATTCGTCCACCTGATCTGAAATTGCGGAAGAGTCAGGAAACGGATCTTCATGTTTGTATTCGTAAGGAAAATCGAAGTTATGCACCTGGATTGGAATATTGCGGAAAACACCCTGCAGTGTATTAATCACCTCATAAGCCGGCATCACAGAGTCCTTTTCCAATGTTATCGCCATAATCTTTTTGGCCAGGGCTCTGAATTTTTCTTCCCTGTTTACCCGCATGGTTTTATAATTGAGCATACTTAAAAAATCAAGACCTTCCGGATGCTCAGGGCTCAGATAATGTGCAAGGCGTGAATCGTGCTTTAAATGACTTTCGAGATGCTCTATCACAAAAGAGTATAAAGCAACATTGGCCTCGCTGTCGAGAATGAATTTGGAAACGGGCGACATGCGATTAAACACCGATCCCCCGCAAAACATACATACCTTGGTATTGGTAAAATATCCCCGGGGATTATTCATTAATAAAATCTGGGACAGCAGACTACCAATTGAGTATGCAAAAATATCGATTGAAGCTTCAGCATGAATTTCAGGATGATCGCCGGAACGGATCTGATCGATTAACTGAATTACATCGTAAAAAGTCTGCAATCCCGACCAGAAAAATCGCTGCGGCTTTGATTGCAGGCGGCTGCTTATGGCCACATTCGACAATGTTGAGCTGATAATATTAGGGAAAGTCTTTTTTCGCTGTTCACTCACCTGAAACATCAACCTTCGATCGCTCCATTCATGAGGAGCTCTGTTCATGTGAAATGCGATCGGGAAAAGGACAATTGTTTTACCTGTCGTTTCAAGTAACCGTTTGGCCCAGGGAAGATATTTGTGCCAGTGTTTCTCGTTAAAACCATGAAAGAGCAGGATAATTTCTTTCGATTTAGCTTCGGCAACCGGTTTAAAAATATGGTATTTGAACTTTTTGTTTTCCTGTACTTCCGAGTCGTGAACATCCAGTATTTCGTTTACCACACCTGTGTTATTCTGATAACTGTGAGGCTCGGAAATGTTTAACCGGTGGAATAGGCATTGATAATAATCCTCGCCCGGCAAAATCTTATGGTTTAAGGATTCAAATTCACAGTTTAAAAGCAGAGTATCATCATCAATCCTGATTTGCTGCTTATCATAACATACCAGTTCCTTCAGGTAATTATGCATCTCTTTATACTTCATAAGGCGGCTATTGAGCGTTAATGCAAATATAAGTCATGAAACGTTTAACTTAACCATTATATTATAAAAGCTGCCTTCGACAAAATAAAAAAGCCTGCTCCAATTTACAGGGCAGGCTCTCTATAGTGCTAAATATTGTTACTCTACAGGAGTAATTTTGAATGAATACAAATACTTCTTGGGGAAAATTCTGTAACGTTCGTAAGGCATGGCTCCCCAACTATTATCACCACCAACTCCCATCTGAATAAGATCAAGATTTAAATAAACTTTATCCCTTTTTTCGAGATCAGCAGGGTGAATGTTTA
Organism: Bacteroidota bacterium; assembly: GCA_021779665.1. Taxonomy (GTDB): domain Bacteria; phylum Bacteroidota; class Bacteroidia; order Bacteroidales; family JAAUTT01; genus JAAUTT01. The sequence goes on from JAJYAG010000251.1 coordinate 5,702, forward strand.
ATTTTTTGGGACCCGGATCCAAATCCTCGATAGCATAAGGCAAAGCACTTACACTGAGGTAGGGCATACCGGTAAACTTCAGACCTTTGCCTGCGCTATTGGTCAATGTCAGCCAGCGAACGTCAGTTTTGTTACCGTTTTCCTGCGGACGAACATAAGGAACAAATTCCTCAGCAACTTTATTGGTATAAAGTCCCACAAAAGCAGCGGTGTTCCGGTCCTGATAATTTTCGAACGGCCCTCGTCCAAAATATTTGAGATTATCAAAATCAGCAGGAAGGCCCAGGAACATGCCAACTCTCGGAAGCTCGGGAATTTCTTTTGTACCAGGAGTAAATGCGTTGTTAACAACAACTTCACCTTTTCCATTAACCACATATTCACTTCTATAGGAAGATTCAACATCAGGTAAATTGAAATTAAACACAACCCTGATTTCGCTATCGCTTATTTTAACTAACGAATCGCTTGTAACAACGCGATTTTTGCCAGCATCTTTCCAAACCTTAAAACGGTTTTGCATATTATATCCAAAATCGTTATCAGTTGGAGCACGCCAGAAATTAACCTGAAGACCTTCTTTAATCATTTCGGAACCTTTAACGTTATAACCCGAAAGATTTCCTGCCTTCCGCGAAAGATTAACAGTAAAGCCAGTTCCGGTAATTACATAATTATCTGGGGTGGTTTTTACGGTTATTTTAGGCGAAGCTTTTTGTTCCACCACCAGAGCAGAAGCAAATAAAGGGAGCTTATATTGCTCGGTTGCTACAATATGCCCGGCAGGAACCAACTCGGTAGCTTTTACCGATTCGGCATAGAATTGAATGAAATATTCAGTTTCGGGCTGAGGCACAATTTTAATTTCATCCAGACGTACAATTGCCGAATTACGAGGAGCAACATTAAGTACAGGCAATTCGCCCTTTTGAACAGATTTGCCATTAGCCATAACCTCCCAGCGGATTTTATATTCGTTCAGATTCGTAAAATCGTACATATTTTTAACCTCGAAACGATAGTTTTCCAGATTTAAAGGACGAATTTTGATATACTGGTAAACCTTCTTTACTTCCCATATACCCGGATGAATAGTTCTGTCGGGCCAAACAAGACCATTTGCGCAAAAGTTAAGATCGGTGTATGTTCCTTTTGGCTCGAAATCGCCTCCATAACCAAAGTACTTCAAGCCTTTACTATTAGTCTTATAAAAACCCTGATCTACCCAGTCCCAGATAAAACCGCCCTGATGTTTAGGATGCGATTCAACATAATCCCACAGATCCTGGAAGTTGCCAGTACTGTTACCCATGGCATGAGCATACTCTACCCAAATAAAAGGTCTGTCGGGATCAGTTTTAAGATACCTGTCAATATGCCCCAGTCCGGCATACATATCACCCATAATATCGGTATGGCGTTCGGTAATTTTAGTATCCTTTTCGGCACGCTCATACTGCACGGGGCGGCTATTATCTCTTTCCTTTGCCCATTTATAAATAGCCAGGAAGTTGGTTCCGGTACCGGCCTCATTCCCTAACGACCAAACAATAACCGAAGGATGGTTTTTATCCCTTTCAACCATGTTTGTCATTCGTTCCATATGCATCTGCAAATAATCAGGGTTGTTGCCTAAAGTCTTATCAGGCGAATAACCATAACCATGCGACTCAATATTTGCCTCATCGTAAAGATAAATACCGTATTTGTCACACAACTTATACCACATGGGATCGTTGGGATAATGACTGGTGCGTACAGCATTAAAATTAAACTGTTTCATAAGTTCAATATCCTTCTTCATCGATTCCACAGAAATAACATGCCCGGTTACCGGATCAGTCTCGTGACGATTTACACCTTTAAAAAGAATGGGTTTACCATTAAATAAGAGCTGGCCGTTTTTGATTTCGCTGGTACGGAAACCCACATTACATCCTGTAGCAACCACAAGATTACCTTTAGAATCCTGCAGCTGAAGTGTAAGATTGTAAAGATTTGGATACTCAGCCGACCATTGTTTCACGTTATTAAGCACCTGCGAAAAGCCAACATTAGCTTCACCTGATTTTGAAATATTCAGTTTCTTTGATTCGGTTAAAACCTTTTCGCCTGTGGCCGCATCATATAGCGACACTAAAAGATTCAAATTATCTTCAGCTTTTTCAGAAGCGTTTTTTAGCTTAACATCAAGGTTAAAAGTTCCGTTAGTATATTGAGCATCCAAACCGGCTTTTGCAAAGAAATCGGCGATACGGATTTTAGGCGTTGCATAAAGATAAACGTCGCGTTCGATCCCAGAGAGGCGGAAGAAGTCC
>JAJYAG010000252.1 GCA_021779665.1 Bacteroidota bacterium
GAAAACGTAGTCGAAATCTCAGGTGCTACATATAATTATGAGGACGGGAAGGTCACCAGGACAAAAATGAAGCAAAAAAATATCCGATGGACACGAAACGGGCGTAATATGTGGATTTGTACTTTAACCCTACCCAATGTTAAACCCGGATCGGTTATAGAATACACTTACAAAATTGCCTCCCTTGATCTTGCGAAATTGCGCGATTGGATGTTCCAACGCGATATCCCTGTTTTACAAAGCGACATAACTTTAACATCGCCTTACTTTTTCAACTTTGGCTTTTTTTCAAACATGCCCGAGGCTAAACTTGATGTTAAAAGGACTGAAACCTCACAATATATTCAGTTTTACAGGCCGAATATTTATTTTAACTGTATCAAATCTCAGTTCTCGGCAAAAAATATCCCTGCGTTTCGAAAAGAGATTCTGATGCCCGACAGCAATCGTCAGATTTTGAAAGGAGAATTTCTGCTTGCTTCCGGAATAACCCGTCCCATAGAGTTTGCCAAATATCCCGATTACTATGTGGTGCCTTTCCTTAAGCCTATCATGATGACCACCATCGAAAATCTTTATGAGACCAAGGAACGAATTACCCTCTATAATTCAATCATGACAGGATTCCGTCTCACAGAAGGTATGGAATGGAAGGACTTCACCAAAAGGCTCAGCAAAGACCCTGATTTTGGCAAAAACATGCTCAAAGCTTTTGATGAAAATAAAAATTTAATAGACAGCTTCAGGCGGGTACCAGCCGGTGAGAAACGGATGATAGCCATTTACGATTACATAAGAAAAAACATTCGTTGGAACGGTGAATACAGAATTCTGGCCAGTAATTCCATGGAAAAGATCTTTGAAAAGAAAACCGGTTACAGCTCGGACGTAAATATGCTGCTGGTAAATACCTTAAACAGAGCCGGCATCCAGGCTCGTCCTGTCCTTATCAGCACTAAATCGTACGGCGATGTTTACAAGGAATTGGGTTTTTTCAGAAAATTCAATCACCTGATAGTTTCCGTGGAGCTTGCAGGGAAAAGATACCTGCTCGATGCTACTGACCCAAACCGGCCGTATGACATTTTGAGCATAGACGATCTGAATGGGGAAGGTTTGCTCATCAACTTACTCGATTCCGGTTGGATTCCACTTGTAAGTACCGCCAGTACTGAACTTAGCCAAACAGAAAATTACAAAATTTCGCAGAATGGGAAATACGACGGTGAAGTTATTACGGCATTAACCGGTCAACTAGCCCTGGAAAAACAAAATGAACAGCATGCAACTTCCGACGACAACCTTCCCCTGACCATCAGGAACACCACCCAGGGAAATCTTACTTCAAAGGGTGATTCTTTGCTCTTTGCTCCTTTGGCTGAGAACAGTGTTATTGAAAATCCCTTTACGGAAGAAAAGCGCATTCATCCCGTGGATCTGAAATTTGAAAGAACAATAACACGCGAAATAACAATGGATATCCCCGAGGGATACAAATTAAGTTTCGTTCCGGCAAACAGGACCTTTGCCATGCAAGGCGATTTTGCAACGTGCTCTTTTAATCACGAACTGAGCAACAACACACTCAAATTAATATTCAAATTTGAGCTGAAAGACTCAATTATACCATCACAGTTTTATCCAGATTTAAAACTGTTTTTTGAAACCGTTAAAGCACTCGAAAGCGAGAAAATAGTTTTTAAAAGAAGCTGAGATTTTCGGTTCCAATCAAATCTCAGGGCAACCAGTTCAACTTTCACGCAACCCGATCAGTTTTTGACCATACCGATCAGTTTCTGCCTGTTGCTAAAAGTTTTGCATACCGCTTCATATTAAATACCTTTGCAAAACGTTTTATTGGCATGAAGAATATAAATATACTCTGGGCAGATGACGAAATTGATCTCCTCAAGCCCTACATCATCTTTTTAAAGGATAAAGGTTACGATGTTACCTCCGTTACCAATGGCGCTGATGCGATTGACACAATAACATCCCGTGCTTTTGATCTGGTTCTGCTCGACGAGCATATGCCAGGATTGAGCGGTTTGCAGGTACTCGATAAAATCAAAGCCATTCAGCCCGATGTTCCTGTTGTGATGATCACCAAGAACGAAGAAGAAAATATCATGGAAAAGGCCATTGGAGCAAAAATAGCCGATTACCTGATAAAACCCGTTAACCCGAACCAGATTCTGCTTTCCATCAAAAAAATAACGGAGCAGCGAAAACTGGTGAGCGAAAAAACAACTTCGTCGTACCAGGCCGATTTTAACCAACTGAGCAGTCAGATTCAGTTCGCATCCACATTTAACGACTGGGTTGAAGTCTACAAAAAACTGGTTTACTGGGACCTCGAAATTGAACAGCTTCATAACAGTGAACTCACGCCAATCCTGAAATATCAAAAGGAAGAGGCCAATAACAACTTCTCAAAGTTTGTTAAAAGAAATTACCAGGGCTGGTTTCAGGATAAGGGTGATAAACCATTGCTTTCGCCCAACATTCTAAAAGAGAAATGTTTTCCCCTCCTGAAAGAAAATGATACTATATTCCTGATAATCGTCGACAATCTCCGTTACGACCAATGGCGTGTACTTTCTACCCTGATAAAAGATTTCATGAAAATTGAACAGGAAGACATTTTCTGTTCAATTTTACCAACAGTAACGCAGTATGCACGTAATTCCATGTTTTCGGGCTTGATGCCTCTCGACATTCAGAAAGTTTATCCGAACATGTGGAACGGCGCCGAAGAAGAAGCCATCGACAACCTGCATGAAGACGAACTTCTTCAGAAGCAAATGCAGCGTAACGGACTGAATTACAAAATGACCTATGAAAAGATCCTGAATCAGAGAACAGGTAAAAGAGTCGTTGAAAATCTAAAAAATTATTATTCAAACAATCTGGTTGTTCTGGTTTACAATTTTGTGGACATGCTTTCGCACTCCCGCACCGAACTGGATATGATCAAAGAACTCGCAGATGATGAAGCTGCTTATCGCACCCTCACGCTGAGCTGGTTTCAGCATTCTTACCTGTTCGATTTTATAAAAGCATTGTCGTCCGAAAGGAAAAAAGCGATTATCACTACCGATCACGGGTCCATTCGCGTATCGAACGCTGTGAAGGTGGTTGGCGACCGGACCACTACCACCAATCTTCGCTACAAACAGGGAAAAAGCTTAAATTATAACCCGAAAGAAGTATATGAAATTAAAGACCCGCATGCAGTCCGTTTGCCAAAATTCAATGTAAGTACATCGTATATATTTGCATCGGGCCCCGACTTTCTGGCATATCCCAATAATTTCAACCATTATGTGAGCTATTACAAAAATACATTTCAACACGGAGGAATATCGCTCGAAGAAATGTTGATACCCTATATTCTGCTGGAGCCGTATTGATCATTTGTAAAGGAATCCGTTTCTTAGAGAAATTATAAAATTCAGTAGAAAGTTAACCCAGGCTACAAACTTAAAAGGCCGGATTGCAAATCCGGCCTATCATTTATGTGACTATTACGTCTAAACGCTAAGCTGGATTTGCAATCCAGCTTAATCCTAAAGTCGTCATTTCTCTTTTAAAAATTCACCCGTGCAAACCGGTATTTTCCGGATGCACGAACATTATAAAGAATAATCTCCTTTTCGTTTACACGGTAGCTCACCTTCGGACTCAGGCGGGTTTCGGCCTGTTCGCCTGTATAGAGCGATTTTGTCTGCATTTTACCGGTGGCATCAAACTCAAGCAGGTAAACAATGTTGTTATCAGTAAACGCCGAGAGTCGCTTTTCCAAACCATCTTTGTGGCCGTTTACAAGAATCGAAATTTTATTATTCTGCACAATAGGAACTATGGACGAATACATAGCCCCATCGTTTGCAGTTATCTGTTTCTTGGGAATATTTTTCATCCATTTCAATTCACCGGCAGGGCTGAGACTCATAACCAGGATATCCTTGTACCTGTAGGTAAAATTAGGTGTTCCGCCAATTGAGCCATAGGCGCTTCGGGAGCTGGTGATATCGATATAATACTGTTCTCCAGCCAGAACTATACTTCCGTCGCTCAGGAAACTGATGTCGCGCATGTGATAGAAAGCTTTTTCCTTATCGGCGTCATCCTTGTTTTCTGAGATTTCGGCAGCAAAAGGAACCAGAGCATTTATCAAAATAGAACCATTGGCAGCATCCAGGTTAACCACAAAAGCACCTTTGGCATAATTCGCACTCTTTTCGGAATAAAATCCCGAAGCCAGAATATTATTCTTTCCGTCGAATTTCAAAAGAACGTTATTCACAAAGTACTGGTCGTTAATCTTCAGGTTGAAATCGCCCAACGATTTGCTGTCTTTTTTGGCAGTGTAAAGCATATACTTGTACTTCTGGGCGCTTTTGTCCTTTTCCTGACCTTCCAGATCGTTCTTGGTCAAAATGAAAGTTGTTCCCAGGTTATCGATCAGTACTTTTTCAATTTTAACTTCAGTATCCGGGAAAGTATATTTTGACTCCCAGAATGTTGAAAAATCGGCAGCATTGATAACCTTTACAAATACTCCGGGCTTTTCGTTTTTGGCGGCTTCAACAGGATAGTACAAAAGAATTTTTGACTTGTCGGGCGACAGCACAAAACTGATTTGCTTTTCCAGATCGTCATCGGTAACGGATATTTCGGAAAAGGGCTTTATATCTTTTTCAAGTACGCCTTCTTTGCTGAGAAAATGATAACCGGCGGTAATCTTTTTCGCTTTAGAATCGTACAGCGTCGAAAATACTGTAATTTTATCGTTCAGGTAAACAATTTTCTTGGGGAAAATGGCTTTGCTGCCTGTACTCGAAAGCATGCCTGCCTTTTCGAGAACCACATCGAAGGGATACGACTTAATCATATTCATATTGTTGTCGTAAACTTCGAGTGAATACTCGTTACCTTTGCTGAAATAATAATCGAGATTCATTACCGACTCGTCGGAGTTGGCCCGACCAAAACCGATAAACATGGCTGAAAGGGACGCCTTCTTATTCTCCATCATAATTTTGAATCCCTGGGGATTGATCTTGGCCATGCGGACAACATACATTTTATCGTTATCCTTGTGGACAATGGTCGGAATATGAAGGAAAGCACTATTGTCGCCTTCTTTCCCCAACTGAACGGTTTGGGCAAAAGTGGAATTAAAAAGCAGAACAGCAATAACAGTAAGTAAACTCTTTTTCATAATAAGTAAGGGTTGGTTTGAAACCCCTATACGCAAAATAATGAACCAGAGTTAAACTTAAATCTCAATATTTTCCAAAGAGTTTGTTCATGCGCATGTGAAACTTATGAAAACCGGTGGGATTGGCATACATAAGGATGCACTTTCCGGTGATAACATTAAGACCGCCTTCTTTGGCAGTCTTTATTGCTTCTGCAGATTCGGATCCCTGTTGAATCCAGATTTTGGTAATGCCTTTTGCAACAGCATCTTTCACAATCTTTTCGGTTTCGGCAGGCTTCAGCAGTACAATCAAATTCTTAACATGGGCAGGCAAATCCTGAAGCGATTTATAACACAAATCATTATCAAGCGTATCGATGTTTGGATTGAGCGGATACACATTTAAACCCTTCGATTTTAATGTGTGATACACAATATTTCCAAACTTTTTTGGATTGCGCGATGCTCCGGCAACAGCAATATCTTTGTCGGCCACGAATTGAAGCGCTTCTTCTCTCAGGAGTTTTAAATTTTTCATATTTCAGGCAGTTTGCACCAAAATTAATGAATATTTAAATTTCTTTTTTCTTTTCATTCTTCATTCTTTCTTTCCTCAAATTTATAACGCAACCTTTTTGATAACTTTGCATCTTAGGAAAAAACAAACATTATGAAGGTAAAACTTTCTCTTCTTTTAGTAATTGTATCCTTAGCTTTCGCATGCAGTAAAGAAGATGAAACGGAGGGTCTGGGGTTATACGATTCTATTTCTGAGCAGAATTTTGTAGGGAAAATAGTTCCCGATGAAAATGGTTATTGGCTCGTTACACGCTCAACACCATCGAAAACCCTGAATTATTATGCGGCCAACAGTATAAACTTTGTCGATGGTCTTACTTATTTTACCAATGAAAAAACTGTAAGCAAAAGCAGCATAGGCTATATTTACGATGCCGAAACTTATAACAATGCCCTTGCAACATCCACAAGCAACCAGATTTTGAGTTACGACCGCAGTCTTCAGAACAAGGTGATCAAAACTGCCAATACTTCAGAAACATATAAATTAATGGATAAAGATGCAAGCGGAAAAGTTTGGGTCCTTTCCAGTAAATCAATATTCTCCCTTAGCGGCGATGTAATTGCTTTTCCAAACAATATCACAGCTATTGATTTTGAAGCAGCCAAAGATGGTTCCTTCTGGATAGCCTCTTCGGATACTGTTTATCAGGTAAAAAAATTGAGTTCAATAAAAATTCCGATTAGCCAGATTACCGGAGCAGCTAACTCCGTTCCTACCATTTACAGCCTAAAAATTGATAAGAATGACAATATCTGGATTAATACCAGCATCAAACTATACAAGTTCGGAGAGAAAGCCTGGAGCGAAGAAAAGATAACAACATTTACTGCCGATAATTTCAAAACCATTCCCTTTCTCGATATCGACTCCAACGGGAATCTATGGATGGCCGAGAAGCATTACCAGGCCTTTACTAACCTGCACCGTTTCGATGGCACTGCCTGGAAATCTTTCAAACTCGATCCTCAGATCGATACCTGGATAAACGATATCGAAACAGCTGCCCCGGGTTACATCTGGATTGCAACCAACAATGGACTTCGCAGACTAAACATTAATTAATACTCTCAGAGTTTATTCCGGCTATTTTTGTTACTTTGCTTTCAAAATCACCATTATGAAAACTCTTCGTATTATTTACGTCATGTTTTTTGCGTTTCTGGCAATTAACTTATCTGCACAGCAAAAGGTCAATATTTATAATCCCAAAGCCAATGCTAAAGCCGATATTCAGGCTGCAGTAAAAAAAGCTAAAGCCGAAAACAAGCACGTTCTGATTCAGGTTGGAGGCAACTGGTGTCCCTGGTGTGTTCGCCTTCACAAGCTTTTCCAAGAGGATAACCAAATAAACTCTGCACTAAAAGCCAACTATGTTTTTGTCCTGGTAAACTATTCCGAGGAAAATAAAAACCTTCCATTGTTGAAAGAACTAGAGTTTCCACAGCGATTTGGGTTTCCGGTACTTTTGGTTTTAAATAAGGATGGCCGCAGAATTCATACGCAAGCCACAGGCTTACTTGAAGAAGGTAAAGGATACAATAATGAGAAAGTGGTTGCCTTTTTAAAACAATGGTCGGTCAAAGCGCTTGATCCGGCGAGCTACACCGAAAAATGAAAATTCTTGCCACCGAAAAAGAGTTAAAGCCCATTCCTAAAGATAATGCCGACTCAATTTTAAAACAGGAGGCTTTTAAGGTATGGGAACTGAAAGAGAAGGATCTGATCAGGGAAATCTATTTCAACGAGAACCATTGCGCGGTGCTTATTCTGGAATGCAGCGACAAGCGCGTGGCAAAAGATATTCTGAACGAACTTCCTCTGGTTCGCAAAGGATACATTGAATTCGGGATCATGGAATTAAGACCTTATACAGGTTTTGGACGACTCTTTTAGTAGGTTCTGTCGGTTGTATAACGCACCAGTTCTTCCAGAGCTTTGCGGGTATCAGAGGGAGGAAAACTGTTCAGCACGGCAATAGCCTCGTCGCGATATTTATTCATTGTTAACTGCGCGTATTCAATTCCTCCGGCCTTCATTACTTCATCCACCACAAACTTTATAGCATCCTCGTCCTTACCACTCTTTATGATGCGTACTATTTTACGTTTCAATTTTGGAGAACAATGATTGAGGGTATAAATTAATGGCAGGGTAATTTGCTTGCCTTCAA
>JAJYAG010000066.1 GCA_021779665.1 Bacteroidota bacterium
GGTTAAGCGACCAGGATATTAAAGCCATACGTAGCCGGTACTACCCGTCGATAACCCTGAATGCCGGATATCAATACTCCGATACCAAAGCCGAAATTGGTTTTGCAAAAACAAGTCATTCCACAGGTTTTACATATGGAGCAACTGTAAACTGGACATTATTCAACCGTTTTGATAACAGGCGGCAGATGAAAAACGCCCGCATTGTCCAGGAAAACCGCGATCTGGAATATGAGAACCTCAAACTTGAAATAACCTCGGAACTTAACCAGGTATGGAACAACTATACCAATAACCTGAGAGTTCTTTCGCTCGAGACCCAGAACCTCGAAACATCGCGCGAAAACCTTGATATTGCTCTTGCCCGTTATCGTTTGGGAGCTCTGGCAGGAATTGAGATGCGCGAAATTCAGAAGAATTTTCTCGATGCCAGCAACAGGTTCATCAATGCACAATACCTGGCCAAGCTGGCTGAGATTACGCTGAAGCAGATCAGTGGCAGCATTGAGGAGTATTTTTAGTTTAGTCGTAAGTAGTAAGTCGTAAGTAGTAAGTATTAAGAAAATATAGGCCATTTAAGTAATAGTATTATCTGAAGTTTCCACGCCATCATCGAGTATATAGAAACATGAAAGCCATAATATTACAACATGAGCCCTTTGAAGGTCCCTTCGCAGTCCTGGACTGGTTAGAGGACAACGGTTTTGAAGTTCACTTTACCCATGTTTACCGGAATGAACCGCTCCCGGAACCCGATGAAGTTGACTGGCTTATTATTATGGGCGGCTCTATGAGTGTTAACGATGAGAAAGAGTTTCCCTGGCTTGTTGAAGAAAAAAAGTTTATTCGCCACTGCATTGATGTCAATAAAGTTGTGGTTGGAATTTGTCTGGGATCGCAGCTTATAGCAAATTCCCTTGGTAGCAAGGTTTACAAGGCTAAAAATAAAGAAATCGGCTGGTTTCCCATTCTCAGGGAAAACAATGAAAACACGCTGCCATCCAAAATAAAAGTATTTCACTGGCATGGAGAAACTTTTGATTTGCCGGAGGGTTCCCGCTTAATTGCATCAAGCAAGGCCTGCAAAAATCAGATATTTCAGTACAAAAATAATGTTCTGGCCATGCAGTGCCATTTAGAAATGACTCCTTTAGCAATTGCCGGAATGTTTGACAATTGCTCCGACGAGATAAAACCCGACCAGTACATTCAAACAATTGACGATATGATTGCAGGTACCCAAAGAAATGCAACAAAAGCCAATAATATTTTGTTTTCCCTTTTGGATTCTCTCAGGGAAAAAGCACTTTCGAAATAAATGATGGCCACAGACGATCGCAAAATTCTGGAAGTTAAAAATGTAAAGAAGCACTTTAAGACAGTAAAGGCTGTTGATGGTGTGGATTTGCATATTGAGAAAGGAGAATACCTTGCTTTGCTTGGCCCTAATGGCGCAGGAAAAACCACGCTGGTCGAAATGATAGAAGGTATTCAGCATCCGGATGAAGGCGAAATAATTCTGCAGGGTAAACACTGGAAAGGCCATAAAGAAGAGCTGCATCATATAATAGGACTCTCGCTTCAGGAAACCAGGTTTATCGATAAACTTACCACTTACGAAACCGGAATGTTGTTTGCCAGTTTTTATAAACTTGGATCGAAAAGAGTAAATGAAATTATTGAGCTGGTGGGATTGTCGGAGAAAAGAAATGCTTATGTAGTAAACCTTTCGGGAGGCCAACGCCAGAGATTAGCCCTGGGCATTGCTCTTTTAAATAAGCCTCAGATCCTGCTCCTGGACGAACCCACCACAGGTCTTGACCCGAATGCTCGGCGCGAAATCTGGAATATCCTTCAAAACCTTAAAAACGAAATTAACACCTCACTCATTCTTACAACCCACTATATGGAAGAAGCCGAGGTGCTGTGCGACCGCATTGTAATTATGGATCACGGGAAAATACTGAGCCAGGGTTCTATGGAGCAAATCATCAGACTCAATAACTTCTATGAAATTGTTGATTTCTCGTTGCACAAAGCTCCGGCAGCGAGCTGGAATCTTCAGCCAAACACGGATATGTGCATCGAATGGAATCCTGAGAAATTATCTGGTCGACTTTACGTGAAGAAGGTACAGGAGGACATGCCCGAACTTTTTGAACTTTTAAACCGGCATAATGTATCCATTAATCAGTTTAATTACCGGAAAGCAACGCTCGATGATGTTTTTACAACTCTTACCGGACGTCATTTAAACGAACAGGAATCGTAATCTCAGAAATTTATGAAGCAGTTCTATCAGTTGCTTATTTCGCATTTCAAAGAAATTATTCGTGAACCGTCGGTAATTTTCTGGGGAATTGTTTTTCCGATTCTTATGGCCTGGGGCCTTGGGATTGCTTTTACTCAAAAGCCCGGACTAACTGGTAATATCGTTTTTATTGCCAATACAAGCAAAGCCGATATCTTACCAAAAACGCTCAGCTCCAAATTAAATCTGAATAAAACATTTTCAAAAGGGCAGACCTGCTATAAATTTAACTATGCTGACAAGAAAAGCGGGAAAGTTGAATTGAACTTTTACCCAAAAACCTGGGACGAAGCCAATCTCATGCTCAAGAAAGGGGAAACATCTCTGGTGATTGACTTTAAGAACAATAACCCGGCATTCTATTTCGATCGCATGAACCAGGAGGCCCAGCTTCTTTTTATACACACCTCCGGCTTACTGGAGAAAGGACCAGCCTACTTCACCAACCTCAACACCCATGCAGAGCCATTGACACTGGCCGGAACACGCTATGTTGATTTTTTAATTCCCGGCTTACTTGGTATGGGAATTATGATGAGCTGTATGTGGGGTTTAAGCTACAGTCTGATTGAAAAGCGCTCAAAAAAACTGTTACGCCGCATGGTGGCAACCCCCATGAATAAAACTGTTTTTTTAACATCACTTTTTACAGCTCGTTTTACAATGAATATTGTTGAAGCAATAATCCTGGTGATTTTTGCCTATTTCTACTTTGGGCTTCATATTCAGGGAGGCATTTTTGCGCTGATACTTCTTTTAACCGCGGGTAATGCCGCATTTTCCGGTCTTGCTGTATTGATATCGAGCCGTACCGCAAACCCTGAAGTGGGCAACGGTTTAATTAACGCCATTGTAACTCCAATGATGGTGTTGTCGGGAGTTTTCTTCAGCTATCATAGCTTTCCCGATTGGATTATCAATATCATCCGACCTTTACCTTTAACAATGCTGAATGATGGCGTAAGAGCAGTTTTTAACGAAGGAGCCGGCCTGAGCGAGACCATTTTACCTACGATAATTCTTATTGCTGAAGGTTTTATATTTTTTATTGCAGGATTGAAGCTGTTTAAGTGGTATTAGATCAGGCAATACGAATTTTAGGCTTTAGGCTTTAGATTATGTGCTTTTAATTTTTAAATATAGCCGGCAAGCTTATAGGTATAATAGCCAACAATTTCTCTGATTAATTTACTCCAGCCATTCAGGGCTTCAGTAGAGGGAACAAGAAGCTTATCGGGATCCCAAACACGCTGTTCGGACATAAAATCGGTTTTATATGGAGTAACATTCAGGTGCACTTTATTATAACATCCCATTGCTCTTTTCATGTGAAAAGCTGATGTTATGAGCAGGCATTTTGCATCGGGCAATTCTTTATTGATCAGTTTGGCAGATTCCACCGCATTTTCACGTGTATTCCTTGAAACAGCTTCCATCATCAGGTCGGATTTCGGAATATCAATTTCTGCCAGGTAATTAAATACCCTGTCGCCCTCAGTTACTTTCCTGTGCAAAATACTTCCCGAGCCTCCGGAAATCAGAATCTTCTTAATTTTCCCGGTCTTATACAAATACAGAGCCTGCCAGATTCTGTCGCCACTTTCGTTCAATTTTAGAGTATTACTCAGAGTATCGTACGAAGCAAAGCCTCCTAAAACAATTCCAACATCGTAAGTGCCGGCAATTTTATTATTTTCAGTTCTTGCCCCCTCCCACTTCCTGGCAAATTCGTCTGACAGGAAAGCATTGGAGAAAATATAGGCAAGTATAAATCCAAAAATCAGAAGTCTTTTCCGCTTCGTTTGGCTTTTAGTAACTATTGCCCATAAAAAAATGAGTAAAATCCAGAACAATGGAGCTATTACAAATGAAAGAATTTTAGAAAAAATGAAAAACATAGCAAATAAATTAAGGCCGTAAATATAGCAAAAGCAGTTTACAGGTTATGCCTAAATGAAAAAGGGATACAAACATTTGCATCCCTTCTCCTGCCATTTACCCAATTGTTATTTGAGTTTTTGATTCACAGTGATTTTCTGGGTGATTGGGATAGTCATATTCTGTTGACCTGTAATGGCTACACTTAAATCTAATTCAATAACCGTATTGTTCGTGTAAATTACTTTGGAAACCGGATCGATATAAATTGTACCATTCGAAATTCCCGTCCCTTCAATAAAAACGTCCATACCCATTTGTTTGGCTTTACCACCCATTTCAACATTTCCTGTTATAGAAATCTTCTGGAGCGACTTACCATCAATAACCTCAACAGAGCCTAACAGGTAATCCGACGTAAAATTCACTCCTATTTTGCCTCCCATCTGGGAAACAGTATCGTTTTTGTTAATACTCCACTTTTCACCAACTTTAACAATATCCTTTTCAGGAAATTCGCAAAAAATACCGGACGAAATAAGATTGCCGCCCAGATTAACGCCTTTCAATTCGGAGGAGTCGGTAATAACCTTGGAAACAACTTTTCCATATTTATTTATATCCATCAAATAAACGGGGCCTTGCTTTCCCGGAAGAGAGAGCGTTGTATCCATCATGGGCGCTTTAGTCTTGGTTTTAATATCCCATGTAGAAGCTTCCATACTTATATTCCCGCTTTTCAGAACATCGACAACCTTAAATTTCGAGGTAACATACGAATTATTGATCACCTTCATTTCCTGACCACCCATGGATTGCGTAACATCCATAAGCAT
This sequence comes from Bacteroidota bacterium, assembly GCA_021779665.1. Taxonomy (GTDB): domain Bacteria; phylum Bacteroidota; class Bacteroidia; order Bacteroidales; family JAAUTT01; genus JAAUTT01. The sequence continues at coordinate 5,026 of JAJYAG010000066.1, forward strand.
TTCCATTTGTTGGTTAAATTCCTGTCCTTTGGAAACTTTTAAAGCAGTTTTCAAATCCTGTGAAAAACTGTTGATTGAGAAAAGAACAAAAACGAGGACAATTGATACTTTTAAAATTGATTTCATGATAATTTGAGTTTATGTGAGATTTACTTTTTTTCGATTACCTGATATCGCCTAGAACTGTTTGCAACGTTCCATGCAGTTTTAAAGACGAGCTGAGAAATCCGGGCCGCCTTCTGAGGATTAATGGAATCGGGGTTATCGCGCACTGTGTGATAATCGGGATGCAAACCTGCGAAAAAGAAAATAAACGGGATTTTTTTATGATAGAAGCTTGCATGATCGCTTCCCCCTACATGTTCATCCTCTGTGAGCTGAAGTTTAAAACCGATGTTTTTATTCTCAGCTTTAACCACATCCACAAGATCCGGACAAATTTCGGCGCCTTCCAGGTACAAGGTATCGATATGGTTGCGGCTGATCATATCCATATTCAGCATGGCCACCGTTTTGTCAAGAGGAAACAATGGATTGTTAACATAAGCTTCCGAGCCAAACAGCCCCTTCTCTTCAGCAGAAAATCCCATAAAAAGCACCGACCGTTTAGGCTTTACTTTCATTTTTGAAAAAGCCTCGGCCACAGCAATCACACCGGCTGTTCCTGAAGCGTTATCGTCGGCTCCGTTGATAATGTAATCTTCACCATCAGTATGATTTTTATTAAAGCCAACATGATCGTAATGCGCACCAATTACCAGATATTCATTTTTTAACACCGGATCAGTTCCCGGAATTATCCCAATCACATTGTTTGTTTTTACAGGATTATCGACAACAGAAGTTTTCATGTGAACAGAAATTGAGGAAAACTCCTTCGACAGAGGTTTCATATTTTTGTCGATCAGGCTCTGAATACTTTTTAATGAATCGATGCTTCCGAATAAAATACTTGCAACTTCTTTACCAACATGAACAACAGGTAAACGGGGAGCATCAGATTCCAAATTCATTGGCAATGCATCTTTGGGAATTATACTTGACAATGACGGCCAGGGAAAACCACGAGGTGTTATAAGCCCATGGTTTAGCGGATCAGTTATAATTAAAACCCCAACAGCACCATGATCCACAGCATTTTTAACTTTGGATTCGATAGAATTATGTTTTGTACTATGTCTGCCATCGAAAACGGATGTAGTATCGTCCTCACCAGGTTCGTGGCGAAGTATAAAAACTATTTTGCCCTTCACATCCAAACCGGCATAATCGTCGTAATTATATTCCGGAGCAGTAATGCCATAGCCTGCAAACACCAGAGTACCCGAAGCCTCGCCGTTTGCCGTAATCTCAAAAGGTACAAATCCGGTTTTTATTTTTAAACTTTGGGATACGCCATTGCTGGTAATATCAACAATATTTTCCGGACCTAACGAACGAATAATCAAAGGTACCGGATGCAGATAAGTTCCATTAACAGGCTGCACACCATATTTCTTAAATTCGCGGGCAATATATGCCGCAGCGGTATCGAGCCCGGCACTTGGGGTATTTCGTCCCAGCAGTTCATCGGAGGCCAGAAAATCGATATGCGATTTCATTTTCTCACTTGTAATGACTTCAACCGCTTTCTTAACATCGGACTTTTGAGCTGATAACGTTGCTGAAATTGCAAACAGGCTCAGGGATAAAATTATCCCCTTAAACAGGAATTTAGAATTCATAGGATAAAACTCAGTGGTATTGGATTTGAAATATTAAAAACCTAAAAGTATGATAATTTTAATTTCATGCACATGTTTATCTTAATAATTTTAAGTAAGAGAAAAATTCATAGTTTTGATTATACAAATCAACAAGACTAAACATGAGATTCTTAAACCAGCTTTTACCCCTGCTTTTTCTTGGTTTATTCCAGATAAGCTATTCTCAGAGTAATTCACAGGTGGAATTTAAAAATAAAGTGAATGAATATCTTGAAAAGATTAAGAAAGATGCAGAATTAAGTCAATACAGGACTTTTTGCAACAAAATTTTACTAAAAGGAAGTTTTGACAACAAAGGAAAGGTTTTCCGGCAAGCCATAAAAGTATATCAAAGCGGTATGATAAAAGAGCATACGAAGATTTACGGAAAATCAATGGGCATGAGATTTTTAATTGCAGATATTACAAGAATTAACAATAGGATTTTCTTTGCTAAAGTCTACGAAACTAAAAGCTTGGGAAAGCAGAAATACGTTCGGTTAAGCGAAGAAACACTTTTCAACGACAACATTTATAACCGGAAAGATCTGGGTAACCTCTAAGCTGAATTATTCAATTTCAACCACGGTTATTCCAGTCCCGCCTTTTTCCACATGCTCGTCGCGGTATGATTTTAAAAACGGAACTGTGGCCAGGTATTCGCGAATCATGTGGCGCAGGATGCCATTGCCCTTCCCGTGTAAAATCCGCACTTCACTTACATTCAGCATTACAGCTTCATCCAGCAGTTCCTGCACTTTTTGAAGTGCTTCCTCGGCCCTTTGTCCGCGAACATCTAGGTTAGGCTTGAAATTAAGTTTACGGTCGTAAGTGCTGTAAGCCTCTGTAACTTTCATCTTCGAAATCTGCTGAGCAGCTTTTTTAAACTCGTTATTCGAAATCTTCTCAATGCGCGACTCAGGCAGACTGGTTACCATTTGTCCGAAGGCCACCAGATAATTCTTGCCATTTACATCCAGCACCTCTCCTACCGAATCCTGTCCGAATAATTTTACCTTGTCGCCCTTTTTAATCACATGTTCCTTTTCTGCCGGAGGAGTTTCCTGCTTTGCCGGTTGTTCTTTGGCTTTTCTGTTTTGCGATTTCTCTTCGCGCTGTTTTAATTTCTCGATCTTCCTCTGGATATATTCCTCATCTGCATTAGGTTCGTCGAGCTTTTGGCGGAATTCTTCAATATTTTTACGGACTTCCTTCGTCTTTTCCTTTTCAGCCTGACTCTCTTTTATTGCCCTGATGGTATTTTCAATCTGGCGGTTAGCACCAGCCAGAACTTCTTTCGCATCACTTTTGGCTTTTTCAAGAATGATTTTCCGCTCTTTGCTGATCTGCTCCAGTTCTTTGCTATTCTGCGAAACAAGTTCATCAAGCCGTTTCTCAAGCTGCCGCACCCTTTCGCGTTTGCTTTCCCAATATCGTTTGTCACGAGCTATTTCTCTGAGAAACTTATCAAAATCCACGTAATCCTGTCCGATTTTCGACGATGCATCCTGCAGTACTTCCTCCGGCAAACCAATTTTCCGGGCAATTTCGAAAGCAAAGGAGCTTCCCGGCTGACCAATTTCGAGTTTGAAAAGCGGCTGCATCAGGTGATTATCGTAAAGCATGGCGCCATTTACAACCCCTTCCGACTTCGAAGCATAATGTTTCAGGTTGGTATAATGCGTGGTAATGACGCCGTAGGTTCCTTTATCGTTTAACTGGGCGAGAATGGCTTCGGCAATGGCCCCACCAAGCATGGGTTCGGTACCGGTTCCAAACTCGTCAATCAGAATCATGGTTTGTGGGGAAGTATTCCTGAGGAAATACTTCATATTAAAAAGATGCGAACTGTAGGTGGAAAGGTCGTTTTCGATGGACTGCTCATCGCCGATATCCATAAATATATTATTGAAAATTCCCATTTCGGAATTCTCGGAGACAGAAACCAGCAGTCCGCATTGAAGCATATACTGAATAAGTCCTACCGTTTTCAAACAAACGCTTTTTCCACCGGCATTGGGACCGGAGATAAGCAACAACCGACCCTGTGGTTTGAGTGAAATCTCCAGCGGAACAACCTCGCGGTTTTCCTTCGAAAGAGTAAGGTAGAGTAAAGGATGGATAGCTTTTACCCAGTTAAATTCCTGCTGGTTAAATAAAATTGGCAATACCGCATTAATTTTAAGGGCGAGCAGGGCTTTAGCCCTTATAAAGTCGATTTTACCAAGAAATTCGTAAGCAACGGCCAGTTCGTCGAGATACGGACGAAGCAGATCGGTAAAAGTAGTAAGAATTTTTATGATCTCGCGCCGTTCAGTAAACTCAAGCTCCCGGATGGCATTGTTAATATGCACGGTTTCGGCAGGCTCGATAAACGAAGTTTTGCCCGTGGCCGATTCGTCGTGTACAATTCCCTGTATCTTCCGCTTGTAGGTAGAATTGATTGGAATTACCGGTCGTCCGTCGCGCAAAGTGAGACTGGTTTCCGTATCCACAATACCTTCGCTTTGCGCATGTTTCAGGATTCGCTGCATTACTTTGGCAACCGAGGCTGCTTTTTCGTGCATCTCGCGACGAATTGCAGCAAGCTCGGGCGAGGCATTATCTTTTATCTCACCATTTTTAGTAAGAATGGTATCGATCCGGTCGGAGATCACAGGAAATACTTTTACCTCCTGCATTATTTTTCGAAGCTGCGGATACTTATCGTTATCCTTTCCTTTAAAAAAGCTCAGGATTGCACGGATAGAATCGAGCGACCGCTTCAAATCGAAAATTTCGAACACATCAAGATAAGCACCTTCGATACGCGCTTTCTTTAAAAAAGGAGTAGCATCAATAAAATGCTGAACGGGGAAACTTGGCTCCATCAGGCATATCTGCCGGAATTCCTCTGTTTGAAATGCCAATTCCTGAATTGCATCAAATTGGGTAAGAAACCGCATCTCTTCAACATTCCTGCGACCCAGGTCGCAAAGACATAAGTCGGAAAGCATTTCGCGGATGCGGGTAAAGCCTATTTTATTTTCGAAATTATCGGGATAAATCACTTCTCTTTAAACTAATAAGCCGCAAAAATACACAAATAATGAGAAGATGTGAAGTTGGGGAGATGAGAATATGAGAAGTTTGAAGTCGGGAATATTTGAAGATCAATTATCTTTGAATTAATTCTACTTTAACAGATTAAATTAGATGGTTTTTTACAGGAACGTTCTTAAGTTAGAATGCCCTGTAAGGGCAATTAGCAGAAGGATAGGCGCTTATCAACAATAGGGCCATGCCCTATTCTTTTGCTTTAACCCTTTTCAGGGTTTTCTATATTTAACTGAATTTGTCAAAGTAGGATTAAACAGATTTAAAATGAAACTTTCGAAAGCACTTTTTTGGGTAACATTCTTCAGCATTGCCATGGGATACCTGGAATCGTCGGTGGTGGTGTACCTGCGCGAAATATTATATCCGCAGGGTTTTAATTTTCCGCTGGCAACCATGAACGAAAGAATTGCCATTACGGAATTATTCCGCGAAGCCGCAACGGTGATAATGCTGGTGGGTATCGGTATTATAGCCGGTAGAAATGGCTCGGAACGCTTTGCATGGTTTCTCTACTCTTTTGCCGTTTGGGACATATTTTATTATGTTTTCCTGAAATTGCTGCTCAACTGGCCAGAGTCGTTCTTGACCTGGGATATCCTTTTTGTAATACCCGTCACCTGGGTGGGACCAGTAATATCGCCCGTTATAGTGGCACTTACCATGATAGCTTTTGCACTCCTTATATTATATCTCAACCAAAAGAAACCTACGGTAAAAATTGCTCTTTCGGAATGGCTTGTTCTCATTACCGGTTCCCTGGTTCTTATTGTAGCATTTACCTGGGACTACTCCCGTTATGTACTCCGAAACAACTCCTTTGCCGATATATGGTCGGTGCCCAGTCAGTCCCTTTATAAACTTACAACCTCTTATGTTCCCGAAAGCTTTAACTGGTGGATATTTATTGCAGGCGAGCTGATAATCATCTACGGTATTTACCGTTTCCGGGTAAAAAACAGGTAACAATTTGTGTTATATAATATAAGGTACATATTTCAATTTCACGAAAGCTTATTTACATTTACATCCGAATTCCGTCAGACAGATTTCAATAGACAGATTAGCCAGAGTTAGTTAACGTGGATACTTTTTTATTTATTAACTCCTAATCTTTTATCATCATGTCTAAAAAAATCAATTACCAAAATCGCAGAACAAAACTTTCTTTTTCAGGGATTTTAAGCTTTTTACTTGTGGCGGTATTCTTGTCGGTTTCGTGCAGCAAAAAAGAAGAAGACGATACAAAGCCTGACGACACTTCCAAAACTTATCCTACCAGCGGACTGGTCTCGTACTTCAAATTCGACGACAATCTGAAAGACTCCAACAACAAAACCCCTGATGGCACTAACAACGGAAACGTAGCCTTTATAGAAGGCAAAAGTGGGAAGGCCATATCATTAAGTGGAACCAATTACATCTCTTTTAGCCGGAAAACATTTAAATCGGGTAATAACATCAGTATTTCCGTGTGGTTTAAAGCTCAACACGGCGGGGTCCGTTACTTCCTCAGGTGTAGTGACTTTGGTGCAGCTACAAACCAGGGGAATGCTGCATATGCAATCTCCCTCCCTATAACCAACAGCGCCTTTGGGGCATATGTTGCCGATACGTGGACACATATGGTTGGCACCTACGACGGAACCAACATAAAAATGTACATTAATGGCGAATTAAAAGGAACAACGCTGCATCCGGGTAATATTTCAGATGAAAATTCAGAATTATTCATTGGAAAATTTGATACAGAATTCTGGAAAGGAAGTATTGATGAGTTCTTCATTTATAACAAAGTGCTTACTCAGGAAGAAGCAACTCAACTGTATAACTATTCGAAATAAAAAAACAGAAAAAGGGGATGTGACAGGAGTGTTACCCCCCTTTTTATAAAATAAGGCGGGAGTTCGACCCTAGATTAATTACTATTACTATACATTAAAAATAAGTTTTGAAACCAAACATCAAGACAGATAACTTTAGGTTTTCAAACAGCCATTGTAACTTTTTTGTGACCAAAAAAGTCACCAAAAAAGTCTTTAACGGCGGAAACGCGGTCCGTCTCCTTCGTCGACTTCCCTTGAACGGCCCGCCGTTAGCAAGGAATTAGTATTTTAGGCTTCGCCACGCTTTGATCAAAAGTTGTTTGCTAAAATGAAAAGAATCGCTCTTTTTAGTTATATAGTAGGCTGAAATACAATATAGAAATAAGGTTTTCTAAAAAAGAACCTTATTTTCACTTTTTCTAACCTTAGTTTTAACCTTATTATCTGAAGTTTAGCAAAGTTAATTACATCGAACTCAAGTTAAAATAAGGCGGGAGATCCCCGCCTTAAAAATAAACCGGTAGTTATTAGTAAGTCTACATGGAGTAGTAAATATCTTAGACCTTTCTCACATCGTTCCAGGAACAGGACTCACATCGGTATTCCACATTTCAATTTTAATTTTAAGCGACCCGTCATCCTGCTTTTCCCAAATAGTGAGGTATTTGCCAATATCTTCGTAATCATTGGGAGCTCCGGGCATAATCATGCTTAATTTGTAATTACCAATTTCAGTAACCAGATTGCCGCACGATTTCACCTGAACAGTGCTGGTCTCAAAGCTTTTCATCTTAATTCCCGATTTTATCATTGCCTCATTGGACCTTCTGATTTCTTCTATTCCCTGGACCATTTTGGCATTATTAGGCATTGTAATGGCGTCGTTGGAATAATATTTCAGGCTCCTGGAAAAGTCGCCTTCAACCATTGCTTTTGCCAATTCCTTATTTATTCCTTCAATCTTTTGTTTTAATTCCTGATCAGTTTGAGAGAAACCGTTCACCCGCATCACACTAACAAATAAAATAGTAAACAAAACAGGCATAATCGTTTTCATAGTTTCAAGATTTTGAATATGGACTGGTCTTAAAAACAGTTTAATAGCCTAAATGTTTACACTTTAAAAAGTACACTTTAGTCTTGGGTGTGTGTAAATTTGTTATGTGTGATTTAATATAACGTTCAGAAGATGCACCATCCCGATAAGGGCCTATTACTTTTCGATAAGTTTAAGAATGTCTCCCTTCAATTCTGGGTTAGAAGGCCTTTTGGCTGTGGTTGTAACAAGTTCTCCATTTTTATTAATTAGCAAAAACTGAGGAAACCCTGAATCGATTTTGTAATTAGATAACAAAGTTTTATACTCATCCTCAGTAAGTAAATGGTTTTCACCCTTTAACCCCAAGTTTAAACTCAATTTTTCCCAATCATTCTTATTCGATTTTGCGAAAAGATAAATAAACTCAACAGCTTTATTTTTCATATCTTCATGCAAAACAACAGATTTAGGTAATTCAAAAATACATGGTGAGCACCAGGTCGCACTTATATCAATGTAAAGCACTTTTCCTTTATATTTTTGAATTAAAGTAGCAAGTAAATCAGGTGAAGATGTAATTCTGGGGTTCTCTATTTTCGCAGCCTCTTTTGAATATTCTAGTACTTGTATCTTAACAAATTCGCTTTGCATTTTCAGGACTAAATACTTTTTAAATTCGTCAATATTGGACTGTTTACCAATCATTTTAATAAAATCGTCGCTTGAAAACAACTGTAAGGTGTGATATAGAACTATATCCCTTGCAATGCTTTTGAATTCATAATATATACTATCAGCTAAAATATTAACTGCTTCATTATATTGATCATGCTTCAGATATGTAACGAATTTATTAAGAAAATCATTTCCATTTATTAAACTATGAGCATAAAATTCGAAAACTACTTCTGAATAATATTCATTACAATAGAAATCAGTCATATTTAAATCGGCCTCTTTAATAATACCTTCCTTTTTTAGCACAATTGCTGGCCGTATATTATTCGACATCCCATAATTAAAAAATTCATTACAGCAAATAGTCTTTGTTTCAGCAGATATCCAGCTTATTAGTAATTCATCCGGATTATTAATTGCAATAAAACTCTTATTTAAAGAGTCTAACCGCGATTGAACCTTTTTGCATTCCGATATTAAAACACTATGTTCCAAACTCTTATTCAAATTATTTTCAAATACACGGAAGTAATCATCTGTTATTTCTCCTGACTGTTGATTATACTTGTGAAATAGCATATTTCGAATACTTCCGTTACCGGATATCTTGATTTCCTTTTCAGGTTCATTTGCGTCAATTGTTAAACTCAGATTGTCAAATTGTTTAACCAAAAGTCGGATTATCCTGTTTTGATACTCAAGTTTTAGTTCCTGACTATTAAATATTGGTAATGTTTTTTCAAACCTCCCCAGGGAATCAATTTGGACAGAAATAATATTGGATTTCCCGGATAATATATCTGTGGTGTTTAGATAAATAAACTTGCTATCCCCCGCCTTTAAATTTTCTATTTGTCCGGTTATAGAAATGAAATCACTCTTAAAAAGATCCTTATTTACCGTTTGTGATTTAATATTAATAAAACAACTGATTAAAACAATACTAATTGCCAATCTAGAAATGCAGGAGTGCCTCATATTTTTCTTTTTATTGGTTGCCAAAGTGCACACTATGTTTTGTTGGGGCTCCGAGATCTTTGGAAATCGAAGCAATTCATTATCCCATGTCAAGGCCCCAATTTAATGTAATTATTTTAAAGTTAGCGATCAAACCAAATTAAATATAAAGGCTATGCGGAACAGCACTTGCCTTTTAAAACTTCTAATAGTCATTTTGTCCGTAAAGCAAACAGATTCTTCACTTCGTTCAGAATGACAATAAGTTAATGATATTTGGTGGAGGGGAATTTTGCGGCTTCGCCGCAAAATTCCCCCTCCCCAAAAAATATCATCAACTTATTGTCATTCTGAGCGAAGTGAAGAATCTATTTCCTTTACGGACAAAATGACTATTATGATATTTAAAAGGCAAGGTTCCTGACTGTTTTCAAACCGAAAGTCAGTTAATCTTTTAACTATTTTGATCTTTTTATCTGGATTCCTTAACCCCACAACCCACACCCTCCATTTCCTGCAAAAAATCACCTTTGCCGCAATCATAAATTTTATATTTTTATCCCATTAACTAATTCTATGAAAATGGCTGAGAACAAAAAATTTATTCCTTTTGTATCGCCCGATACCAACATGGCCGAGTTTTCTGCCCGAGCCCTGATTATCGGATTAATAATGAGCGTTGTGCTTGGTGCTGCCAACGCCTACCTGGGACTTAAAGCAGGTATGACCATTGCAGCTACTTACCCTGCAGCAGTTATCGGTATGGCCATTTTGAGAGCCATGAAAGGTACCATTCTCGAAGAAAATTTTGCCCGTACCGTAGGTTCCATTGGAGAGTCGGTTGCTGCCGGTGCTATTTTTACGCTTCCGGCTTTTTTTGTGGCTGGCATTTGGGATCCGTTTTTTACTCCGGGCCATTATGTTACCTCTACTCTAATTCTTATTGCAGGCGGTGTGCTGGGTATCATGTTCGTAGCACTGCTCCGTCGTGTAATGGTAGAAGATGTTGAGCTTCCATTTCCCGAATCAGTTGCAGCTTCCGAAATTCATAAAGCCGGACAGTCAAGCGGCGGTGGTTCAAAATTTTTGTTCAGTGCAATTGGTATAGGTGCCCTTATTAAGCTTCTTGGTGAATTTAAACTTTTCGCCGTGAACTGGGAGAAATTTGTCACATTTACAAAGCAAACAATCACAGGTACCAGCTATACAGGTCAGGGTGGTATGTTGCTGGGTTCTCCCGGTATCAGTCCTGCATACATGGGCGTTGGATATATCATCGGACCCAAGCTCGCTGCTCTCAACTTCAGCGGTGGTATTGTTGCCTGGGGCTTACTGGTTCCCATGATTCTCTATTTTATGGCTCCTTCGCTCGACCTGAGTGGTATGGCTGCTTCTCTCATGGCTACCGATCCTGGTCTTAGCATGGATGCAGCCATGGATAAAGTTTGGACTACCCAATCTTACAGTATCTGGCGATTTGTGGTTCGTCCCATCGCTATCGGCGGTATGCTTGTGAGCGCTGTTTTTACCCTGTATAAAATGCGTAAAAGTCTTACCGCTGGTGTGGCTCGCAGTATCAGCGATGTTAAAAAAGCTGCCTCAGGAATTGAAGTGAATACTCCGCGTAATGAAAAAGATATCTCATTCTCATGGATTATGATTGGTATTGGCGCTGTTGCTGTTTTAACTTTCGGCATCACTTACTTTATATTCAGTACGAGTATTCTTGTAGCTTTTGTAGCTGCTACCGTAATGATAATTCTGGCTTTCTTCTTTGCTGCGGTTTCGGGATATCTCGTAGGTATCATGGGGTCGAGTAATAACCCTATCAGTGGTTTAACACTTACAGCGCTTGTGGTTACAGCCCTTATTATGGTTGCACTTGGTTCAACCGGTAAGGAAGGTGTTGCTGCAGTTTTGGGTGTTGCTGCCATTGTTTGCGTTTCGGCTGCTGTTGCCGGAGAAATGTTGCAGGACTTAAAAGCCGGACATATTCTCGGTGGTACCCCCTGGAGAATGCAGATTGGTGATATCATTGGTGTTGTTCTGGCCGGTTGCGTAATGTTTGGCGTTCTGGTTTTCTTAAATGAAGGCGATATTGCCAAAGGTGTAAAGGAAGGTTACGAAGGTGGTTTTGGTAGCAAAAATCTTTCGGCTCCTCAGGCAAGTTTAATGGCAATTCTGTCGCAAGGTATAGTTGGCGGACAAATGGCATGGCCTCTGATTATTGCCGGTATGCTTATGGGGATCGGTTTTATTATGATGCAGGTAAAAAGCCCGATGCTTGTTTGCGTTGGTATGTATCTTCCTCTCGAAACAACTTTTGCGATATTCCTCGGTGGTGTTATCAAAGGTATTGTTGAATGGGTCTCCGAACGGAAAAAGCTGAATGCTGCTCAGAAAGTCCGCTCCGAAAATGTGGGCGTTCTGTTGGCTTCAGGTTTAATTGCCGGTGAAGCGCTCATGGGACTTGTAATTGCTATTTTCGCTTTACAGAATATCTTCCTGTACGATGTATTCAGCTTCTTTACTACTCCGCCTTTCCTTATCAGCTTTATCGTGTTGCTGGTGTTAGGTCTTATTTTGGTGTGGATACCTGTTAAGAACGCAGGCGATCCCAATCAACCCGCACCACCAAGCTCTGGTATGTAGAAATATGAAGTAAGAAGTAAATGCAATTAGGAAAAATGGCTGTTAGTCTTACTACTTGATACTTACTACTTGATACTAATTATTATCTTTGCGAAACCTGGTATGTTTTAAACTTGCCAGGTTTTGTTTTGTTATTACCTAATCAATACAAACTGACTGCGAATGAAAGCTATAACCCATCTTTTTGAGGAATCTGTTGCGAGATACGGAAGCAATGTGTTTATGTGGGAAAAAAAGACGGATACCTACGAACCTACCACTTACGAGCAAACCCGTCAGCAGGTGTATAAATTTGCCGCAGGGCTTATGTCGCTTGGACTTGAAAAGGGCGATCGGGTTGCATTATTGTCCGAAGGTCGTAACGATTGGGTTGTCAGCGAGCTTGGAGTGCTCTATGCCGGTGCGGTAAATGTACCATTGTCGGTTAAGCTGAATGAGCCTGCCGATCTTAAGTTTCGTTTGGCACATGCCGGTGTGAAAATTATTATCGCATCCCGCGGACAAGCTAAAAAACTTATAGCTCTTTACAACGAAATAGCAACCCTCGAAAAAGTTGTTTTACTCGATCCTGAAGAAACATACGATTCGAAGGAATTATTTGCCGGAGAACTTATAAAGCTTGGCGAAAAATACCTCGAGGGAAACAGGCCTGCATTTGAATCACGCTGGAAATCTGTTACAGGAGGCGATTATGCAAATATTTGCTATACATCCGGAACAACCGCCGATCCAAAAGGTATCATTCTTACACATCGTAACTATACTGCCAATGTTGAGCAGTCGTTAACGCTGATGAACATTCCATCAACCTGGGTGTCGCTTATTATTTTGCCCTGGGATCATGCCTTTGCTCATACAGCCTGTGTGTATACACTCATGACCACAGGGGCGTCACTGGCCTCAGTGCAAACGGGAAAAACGCCTATGGATACTTTGAAGAATATTCCGGTAAATATCAAAGAAATTAAACCCAATTTTCTTCTGAGTGTTCCTGCTTTGGCCAAAAACTTTAAAAAGAACATCGAAAGCGGTATTCAACAAAAGGGAAAAGTTGCCGAATCTCTTTTTAAGGCAGGTTTGAGTATTGCCTACACATATAACGGAACCGGCTGGAATAAAGGTAAAGGCTGGCGTTTTATGCTGAAGCCCTTGGTGAATTTATTCGACAGGATACTTTTCTCCAAAGTGCGTGAAGCTTTTGGCGGCCGACTCGAGTTTTTCATTGGCGGCGGCGCTTTGCTTGATATCGAATTTCAGAAGTTTTTTTATGCCATAGGCATTCCCATGTATCAGGGATATGGTCTCACCGAAGCTTCTCCTGTTATATCTTCCAGTTCGGCAGCAAAGCATAAGCTGGGTTCATCGGGTTATTTGGTAAAACCATTGGATTTAAAGATCTGTGATGAAGATGGCAAAGCTTTGCCAGTAGGAGAGAAGGGTGAAATCGTGATCCGGGGTGAAAATGTGATGGTAGGTTATTGGAATAATCCTGCCGCTACTGCCGAGTCTATTAAGGATGGCTGGTTGTATACGGGCGATCTTGGTTATATGGATAAAGATGGCTTTCTCTATGTAATGGGCCGTTTCAAGAGTCTGCTCATTGCCGATGATGGTGAAAAATACAGCCCCGAAGGTATTGAAGAAGCTTTCGTATCCGAATCGCCGTTTATCGACCAGTGTATGCTTTACAATAGCCAGAACCCTTATACGGTTGCTTTGGTTTATCCGAACAAGGAAGCTATTAAGCGACACTTCAGAGATCATAAAGAACACCATCATCATGTGGATCTGAGTACCGATGAAGGCAAAAAGGCCGCATTGAAGCTGATTGAGAAAGAGATTATGGAATTCCGTACCGGAGGGAAACACGGCGGATTGTTTCCGCAACGCTGGTTACCGGCTGCCATTGGAATTCTTGATGAAGGCTTTACGGAAGAAAACCAGTTACTCAACAGTACCATGAAGCTTGTACGCGGTAAGGTAGTCGAAAGGTATAAACCTTTGATTCTGTATCTTTACACACCGGAAGCGAAGAATATTGCAAATAGCAGGAATTTGGAGGCGATTAAAAAGTTGATGTAGCTGCTAAGGATTAAGATTCAGATGATATATTTTGTAATGAGGTGCTTTTAACGTCAATTGGATTTGTTCTTAAACTTAATTCTATGAAACAAATAGCAGTAACCATTCCTGATGATAAGGAAAAGCTTTTCATGGAATTAATGAAAAGTTTATCCTTTGTAAAACATGTGGAAACTTTTGAAATTCCGGATTGGCACAAAAATATTATAGAAGAACGGATAGAGGATTATGCAAAACATCCGGAAGAGCATGAAGAATGGGGAACTCTTAAAAAAAAGTTAGACCAGAAGTATTGCCAATAAATTAATACTTTTATCAAGTGCAACTCAGGATCTCACGGAAAGTATTGATTGGTATAATAAAGTCCAATCAGGATTAGGATTAAAATTTTACATGGAAGTTAAGACCCTTCTGGAAATCATCCAAAAGAATCCGACAGCTTTCCCTCAACGTTATAAATTTTATCACACTGCACTTTTAAGAAAGTTTCCTTTTATGATACATTATGCGGTGAATGAAGAAAAGTTGGGAATTGCGATAATTTCAGTATTACACACGAGCCGGGATCCTAAATCTGGGATGAAAGATCAAAATAATAATCAAACCGTCCTATAGCATATCCACACTGTCATAAACCACAACTTTCGCAGCCAGTTCTCCGGCAACTTTACGGAAGTCGTCATGGACAGGATGGTCCTGGTAAATGTCGTGGGCTTTTTTATCAGCGAAAATGGTTAACAGGGAATAATGATAGCTGCTGTCGATTACATCGCGGCGGGTATCCGCTGGTTTTCCCAGATGATATGAACTGATTGATTCAATTGAGACCAGCTTTTTCAGTGCTGTTTCAAATTTTTTAACCAACTCTGCATTACCAGGCTCTTTAAGCCAGAAATAGACGTGATGTACAAAAATATTTTTCATTTGTGATTTCCCTTTTGAAGTTTGCAGGCCAGCAAGTCCCATTGAGGCTGCCGCAACTCCGCTGTTTTTAATAAAATTCCTTCTTTCCATCTGATAAATTTTATGATGCATTAAAGTTAAAACATTATTATAATATCCTTTTAAATTTTTGTTCAAACCAAATGTAAGCTTTGTTCGATATCGGACACTCCCTGTTTCTAAACAGTACAAATCAACCAAGTCGGGATTAATGTTATTTTGTTTTTAAGTATTTGTAAAATAATTAATTACAAATAATGGCACAATTATAGATCAGCCACCACCATAATTCTAAAAACAACTAATACAAAATAAATGAAAACAAATTTACTTCACCCAACCACGAATCGTCTCAAACTCTTTTTAGCTGCTATACTATTAATGGCTGGCTTTTCAGCATTCGCTCAACCATCGTACCGTGTTGAAGGTAAACTCCGTAATTTCGAAGAAAACAAACCAGTTGAATTTGCCAGTATTGCTATTCACCGCTTACCCGACAGCACCCTTGTTACAGGAGTAGTTTCTGATACAAGTGGCCGGTTCTCGATTGCAAACCTTAAAGAGGGAAATTATTTTATCAAAGTATCGTGCATTGGTTTTAAGCCTGCGTTAAAAAACGGAATATCTCTTAACTCTTCTAACCCAACTTTTAACATGGGGGTTGTCGATCTCAATACCGAATCGAAAACGCTAAATGCTGTTACCGTAGAAGGGGAACGCCTTAAAGGTGTTACCGAGGTTGATAAAACTACTTATACCATCAACAGCAAAGCTGCAACCACTGCACATTCCGGCCTCGAGTTGCTTCGCCAGGTTCCTGCCGTTCAGGTCGATTTTCAGAATAACATTTCGCTCGAAGGAAACTCTAACATTATGGTACTTGTAGATGGAAAACAGCGGGACAAAGAATATCTTGCCCAGCTCGACCCCAACAGTATCGATAAAATTGAGGTAATGACAAATCCTTCTGTAAAATACGATGCTGATGTTACCGGTGTTATCAATATCATCCTGAAACGCGAAAAGAAACACGGTGTAAGTGGCCAGTTCAGTCCGGAAATTCCGCTGTCGTCACGCGTTTTCTTTTCAAATACCAATGGGAATATCGAATACGGTTACAATAAAATCAGAGTGTTTGTTTCGGGTTATTCGCACTTCGAAAAGCTCGAACTGACAAGTACAAATGAACGGAAACAGTACGACAATGATATGCGTTACTATCAGAAGGGTGAAGGTAAAGTTGACGTTGGCTTTATGGGTGTTGACTATGGAATGGACCTTTTCCTGAACAAATACAATACCATTAATTTGTATGGAAATTACCGTCCAAATAATGGCTTAACCTTCAAAACCGATGGATATAAGGAACTTTCAATAAACAATCAGTTACAATCGTATATCGATGCTTACAGCTACGATAAAAATGTAAACACATCCAATTATTACTCGGCTTTTTACAAAAGAACTTTTGATAAACAATCTCAGGAACTTACCCTGGATGTTAATTATTACACCTATCATGGTGACCGGGATGCAAACTATCGCGACCAGTATTTTCTCGCTGACCGTGTAACCCCGGTGGGCAATTTAATCGATCGCAAGGAAATCTATAACGACAGCAAACAGGCATTTGGTTTGAAGCTGGATTATACCCATCCGTTAAATAAAGATCACAAAATAAGCGGTGGTTATCATTCTTATGCGCAGTGGATGGACAACGATTTTAGCGGAGCTTCCGATGCTTCTGCCACAAATCTGAAATACTCCGAAAGCCGTCATGCGGCTTATGCATCTTATGCCGGTTCAATTAAGAAATTCAGCATACAGGCCGGGTTACGCTATGAGCTTTCGTTAATCGAAATAGATAAAACTACCAAAACCGATTACGATTGTTTTCTTCCCCAGTTAACACTTCAGCAAAAAATTGGCAAGGCTAACAACCTGAAGTTAACTTACAGAAGATCCATACAACGTCCTGGTATTAACAATCTGAATCCCTTTGTAAATAGAATAGACTCCATAACCATATCGCGGGGTAATCCATTTCTCAACCCTTCGTATAGCAATAAAGTTGAGTTAAATTTCAGCGCACCGGTTAAGAATAGTTATATTTCAACAGGTTTGTATTATAATTACTTTACCGATAATTTCCAGAGAATTACAAAAATTACCGACGGCAGAATTTCCGAAAGTTTTGTTGATAACATTGGAACAGGAGCTGAATACGGAGTAAATTTCTCGGGATCGGTTAAGATTAACAAATGGTGGCAGATCAACCCTTATTTATGTCTGTACAACGTTCAGTTAAACTCTGTTGATCAGTATAAAATTGAATCAAACGAAAAACTGTCGTACCGGGCTAATGTAACTTCGATATTCAGCTTACCAAAGCAGTTCACATTGTTCCTGTTTACGCAATACAACAGTCCTTACATCAGTGCTCAGAACCTTAATTCACGTGGCGGACTGTATGTTATGGGAGTGGAAAAGCAGATGAAAAAGAACTTCAAGTTTTCGCTTACTGCCATTAATCCTTTCATGAAGAATTTCACAATTTCGAACACCGTTACCGAATCGGACGATTTCTGGCAGGAAAACAATATGGATGTATATGTTCAGGGGCTGATAACCTTCCGGGTGACCTATACTTTCAACTATGGAAACAAAATAAAGAAACTTGACCGTCAGAAAGAGGTTGAGAATGATGGAAACAGATCAGTTTTTTAGGTTCATAATTAATTAGTTCAACTGGCCGTATGGATTTTCCATGCGGCCTTTTTTATTTATAAGGTGTTCACTTACGTGCAGTTAATGTTCCTTTTTAAACACTTTTATTTAGAAGTTATTTATATTAATTAATATAAGTGTTTGATAAATAAAATAATATGCACTTTGGCATAATTATAGAATGACAAATGTCATAATTTATAAACCTAATTCTAATTTCAATGAAAGCAACTATACTCCGCCAACCAATATTCTCGGGAATAATAGCATTAATGACCGGAATTTCAGCATATGCACAGCCCTCGTACCGTATAGAAGGGAAACTCCACAATTTTATAGAAAACAAACCTGTTGAGTTTGCAAGCGTTTCGCTTCACCATCTGCCTGACAGCTCACTGGTTACAGGAGCTATTTCCGACACCAGCGGGCGATTCTCAATAAGTAACCTTAAAGAAGGAAATTATTTTATTAAGGTGAGCTGTATTGGATTTAAACCTGCGTTAAAAAACGGAATTCAGCTGAATTCAAATTCCCCGACATTCAATATGGGTATAGTAGAGTTAAATGCAGAAGCTCAGACTTTAAAGGAAGTTACCGTTGAAGGTGAACGGTTAAAGGGTGTTGCCGAAGTTGATAAAACTGTTTACACCATCAACAGTAAAGCAACAGTAGCAGCACACTCCGGTTTGGAACTTCTGCGTCAGGTTCCTGCCGTGCAGGTCGATTTTCAGAACAATATTTCACTCGAAGGAAAGTCGAACATTATGGTGCTGGTTGATGGTAAACAGCGCGACAAGGAATATCTTGCGCAGCTTAACCCGAACAGCATCGATAAAATTGAAGTTATGACCAATCCTTCGGTTAAATACGAAGCTGATGTTACCGGTGTAATTAATATCATTTTAAAGCGAGAAAAGAAACATGGAATATCCGGACAATTCAGGCCCGAAATTCCATTGTCGGAGCGTGTGGTTCTTTCGAATACAAATGCAAGTATTGAGTATGGATACAACAAATTCAGAGTATTTGTTTCCAGTTATGCCAATTTCCAAAAGTTCGAGCTGTTAAATACCAACGACCGTATCAATTTTGATAATGAAAATTCTACAAGATACTATCAAAGAGGAGAGGGGAGTGCTAAGTTCTATTCTCTGGGAATCGATTTTGGAATCGACTATTTCATTAACAGCAGAAATACCTTAAATCTCTATAGCAATACACGCCCAATAAGCGGAAGAACCTTTAAGACCGATGGATTCAAGGAATTATACCTGAACGATCAGTTACAAACCTATATCGATGGTTATAGTTACGATCATGGCGAAAATACCTCAAATTATTTCTCGGCTTTTTATAAGCGTACTTTTGAGAAACCATCTCAGGAACTTACCCTGGATGTTAATTACTCAAACTATTCCAATAACCGCGACGCCAATTATCGTGATCAATATTATCAGAACGACAGGATCACTCCATCAGGGAACCTGTTAGACCGACGGGAATTAGGCGACGATCGTCGTGATGCATTTGGTTTGAAGCTGGATTATGTTCAGCCTTTAAGTAAAGATCAAAGAATAGGTCTCGGGTATAATAACTACTCGCAATGGATTGATAATAAGTTTTTTGTTGAATCGGATGCAACGGAAAATAATCTCCGTTACAACGAACAACGTCATGCGGCTTACACCTCTTATACCGGTAAAGTAAAGAACTTAAGTATTCAGGCTGGTTTGCGTTACGAACTTTCTTTAATTGACATAAACAATGCTACTAAAATTGACTACGACTGCTTTCTGCCTCAATTAACACTTCAGCAGAAAATTGGGAAAAGCAATACTTTTAAATTATCATACAGAAGATCTATTCAACGGCCGGGTATCAGCAACCTGAATCCTTTTGTAAATCAAATAGACTCCATCACAATCTCAAGAGGTAATCCTTATTTGAAACCTTCGTACAGCAACAAAGCCGAATTGAATTACAGTGTCCCTGTTAAAAATAGTTATGTTTCGGCTGGGGTTTACTATAATTATTTCACTGATAATTTTCAAAGGGTAACCCGAATTGTGAACGGACGGATCTCCGAAACATTTGTTGACAACATTGGCACCGGTGCCGAATATGGAGTAAACTTCTCAGGATCGATCAAAATCTCAAAGTGGTGGCAGTTTAATCCTTACGTTTGCTTATACAACGTTCAGCTCGAAGAAAGCAAGGATTATCAGATTGCACGCGAGCAAAAACTTTCGTATCGGATAAATGCCACTTCAACCTTTACCTTGCCTAAAAAGTTCAGCATCTTTGTTTATACCCAGGTGAACAGCCCTTATATAAGCACTCAAAACACCAATAAGCGTGAGCCTATGTATGTTCTTGGTATCGAAAAACAGGTGAAAACCAGCTTTAAATTTACACTAACAACTATTAATCCGTTTAACAGATATTTCAATATATCGAATACCGTAACCGAATCGGAAAATTTCTGGCAGGAAAGTATCACAAGGCTGTATATTCAAAATCTTATTATGCTGAGGGCCAGTTATACTTTCAATTATGGAAATAAAATAAAGAAACTGGAGCGTCAGAAGGAAGTAGAAAACGAAGGCAACAAATCGATGTTCTAACCCTAAATTAATATAAGAAGCCGCATTGGATCAAACCAATGCGGCTTTGTGTTTTAATCAGCCCCTTTTCCCAGAAAAGCAACGAACTTTTTATCTGTATTTAATATGTGACCTGAAAACCAGACTTTCAGGAACTTGAGTAACCTTAGGTTGATGGTTGTACTTTTATTTTCCATATCGGCAGTCAGTTTGTTTAGTCTGTCGATAAAAATTTGATGTTCAGCTTTATGGGCATCTATTTTCGGGTAATTGGATGCAACCATCTGGTCCTCTTCCAGTTTAAAATGGTAATCGGTATAGTCTTTCAGACCTTTCAGAATATCAATTATTTCTTCTCTGTCCTTTGTTGTTTGCAGTGCCAGATTTAATTTATTAATAAAAACAAAAACCCTTTGGTGTTGCTCGTCAATTTTGTCATCACCGGTGTTGTACTCCTTCTCCCACTTAACGTAATTCATTTTCGCACACAATTATGGTTTTGTAAAGCAATATAGCTTTCTATTAAAATTAGGAAATATTTGTGAGAAAAATATCGATTTTGTTTTTTTTCAATCCTTCCAGGTTGTTAATTCAAAAGAAAATTTTACCGCTCAGATTCGATAAAACTAAAGTTTGAAAGTTCTCAGGAATAAGCAGTCCGATACTAATCTTCAGTTTTATTTACGGTTTTAGGTTTTAAAACGGTTAACTGGAGAATAATGGTAATTACAACTACAATGGAAAGCAGTGCAAAGTCGTGACGCATGTTGCCCGCATCAGCCGATTTTCCGAGAAATCCGGTAATTAGCGCACCCGAAGAAATACCGGCAAGGTTCATGAGGCCATATCCAGTGGCACGATAGCGAGGCGAAACAAACTGACAAAGAATGGGCATATTGTTTACATCGAAAATTCCGAAGCCCAGTCCAAAAGAAACGCCTCCAAGCATAATGAGCCAGAAACTGTTTCCATAGCCCAATAAAAACAAGGCCGGGATGGTGAATGATAAGCCCACAACACCCGTATAGATTCGTCCTTTCAGCGTTTTCTGCACCCACCGGTCCGATATATAACCTCCAAGGATTACCCCGATCAGCGAGGAAAAAGCGGTGGTGATGGTAGCGAGCGGACCTGCTTTGGCCATGTCCATGTGCATGGCATCGGAAAACAGGGTTGGCAGCCAGTTTTTTACAGCCCATCCCGGAAAGCTTGGGGCCGAGAAATAGAAAAGAATGATCCAGAAGGCAATATTCCCGAAAAGGATGCTTAATCCCTTAAATGCACCCGAAAGCTCGAGTTTGAAGGATGATTTTTGCGTGGTATCGACGGAATAGGTTTTTTTCTCTCTTAAAAGGGCCAGCAAAATGATGCTGTAAGCCATCCCGAGCAGTCCAAACGAATGGAAAGTCCACTGCCACGAGAAAAGACTGGAGATAGTGGCGCCAAAACCACCGAATGCCTGTCCCAGGTATACTCCCGAAAGATGGATGCCAATCGCAAGCGAGCGGTTTTTACCCTGATGGTAGTCGGCAATGAGCGCCAGACCTGCAGGCATGTAAAGTGCTTCGCTTACGCCCATTACGGCTCTCAGAAAATAGAGTTGGTTAAAATTCTGGGCATACCCCATCATAAGCGTCACGCCCGACCATACAAACAAACTGCCTACTATCAGCCATTTGCGGTTAATGCGGTCGGCAATAATACCCGAAACCGGACTCATCAGGGCATAAATCCACAGGAAAACGGCCATCAACCGACCAAAGTTTTCGGCTTTGGCAAGTTCGGCAATATCTTTCATCATCGATGGTTTCATGGTCGAAAGCATTTGCCTGTCGAGATAATTCAAAAGAGCGACCATCCAGAGAAGGCCAACCACTAACCAGGGGTAGAATTTTTTGTTCTGCATTTTCGAGTTGTATTACGCCTAAGATCCGTTCCGGAAAATCAGGTTTGCTGTAAATTTAGTTTTCTTATTTTAAACTGATCGTGAAGATTTGTTTTTTCTCCTCTTTGCCGTCAGCTTTTACATTTCTGTTGAAGGCTATTGTGCTTCCGTCGTTCGAAAGTACAATGTTGGAAGGTGCTTCGGCCGTTGGTGCGGTGAGAATTTTTAGACGTTTTTCGAAAGTGTCTTCCGAGACCTCGCAGCTCACAATGCTGTTGTTCCATGCATAATATACTTTTTTACCATCGGGACTCCAGCGCACTCCGCTCTGTACATCCTTTTCGTGGAAAGTAAGCTGAACGGGAGCTCCTCCTGTGGGCTTCATCAGAAATACCTGCTGAACACCAGCCGTGTCCTTTGCCTGGTAGGCAATGTATTTCCCATCGGCCGACGAACGTACAACACCTCCGCAACCGGGAAACTTCGTATCGGCAGTGTGTGTCAACCGTCGTTGTGCTGTTCCTTTTGGCGGCATGGGGAACGATGTTTGCGAGCCCTGAAGCGGTCCATATTCGCCGGGCACGTTAATGGAATCGGGAATATCGGCCACAAACAGTTCATCTACCTGTTTGCCTTCTCTTGAGGTTACTTTCCCCAGGAAAGCTCTTGCGTTCTGCCAGGTTCCATCGGCTTTCAGGTAACCTTGTGTTCCTACCCAGCTGTCGGATGCGGCATTGCTTATCTCGTCGCTTCCGGGAACAGGGTTGGGAACCACCCTTACTATTACTGCGCTGAACCATTCGCCCTGCACATTTTCTCCGTCAGCATTCTTCTTGACTGTATTTTTATGATTTTGGACCGAAACGGCAATGGTTCTCAGGTTCCATTTCACACCGGTTGAGTCTTCCAGGTGTTTCATAATGGCGTCGTTATAGGTGTAGCCCACCCATTTGCCATCGCGGCGCCATTCGTGACGGTGGGTTCCTCCGCGCAAAGCCCCTGCAGTAAACGGCGGGATGATATCGCGGGAGTCCATGTAAACAGTAACATTCGGGTTATTTGTGTTCACGATCACTCCCGTACGTCGCCATTGCTGGTAAGGGTTTTCTTTGCTACACGACGATAAACCGTGAATAAATATTACCTTTTCCTCAAGAGGATGGTAACTTACAGCGCCTACACCGGGTCCCCATTCCTGATTGTCGGGGATATTAAAAAGAACCTGAATTTCTCCGGTTTCCGTGTTTACCCGTTCGATGGAGGCACAGCCGCCTATTCCGCCTTCAACCGTGCGGGTGTCGTATACAAGCCATTTCCCATCGGGAGAGAAATTATCGTTGTTATCCAGATCATGATTCTTATCTCCGGATGTTATCTGAGTTTCTTTCAGATAGTTTGTTGTTGAGGTGCAAGTTCCCATAACCAACAGTAAGATTAAGATTTGAAGTTTCAATTTTATGTAATTTAATTGAAAAATGATTGAATTTGTGCTAATGTCTGATGATGCGCTCTATTTTACTTCTTTTATTTTGAAGAAAGTATGTTAAATTTTAACCTGAAAAGGGCATTTCGGGTTTCAAAACACCCAAAATTTATCAAGATCCTTTATCAGAGTTCTTTCTTTTCGGTTTGGGAAACAGTGGTATCGTTTAATCCTTTTGACTGATGCACCGAAAAATCGCTTACATTTTTAAGAATAAACTGAGGTGTACCCTCGCTCTTCTGTGCATCAATATTGCTGAAAACTGCATCGTGTACATCGTCGAGGACAAAGGCCGGTCGTTCGTCGCGGTTCAGGCACCTTAACACAACATCGTTAACCCTTAAACCTTTAACATAACGGAAATACATGCCATACGCCGGCAACGTGTGCCAGCGGTATGGATCGGGGTACATGTCGATATTTTGTGGAACTTCTTTTTCGATAGCAGATTTGGGACCGCCGCCACAGTAATAAATTCTGATGTTGCTTAAACTCACATCTTCAATATAATACCCGGGAATACCCATCACCATGCCGGCACCTACCTCCGGAAACTTGGGACGTCCCCCGACATCATAAACAATCATGTTGCTTATTGAAATTCTCCTGCAAACACCTGTGGGTGTTCCTTCCGGGCCTCGCATACGGGCATTCAGGCGAATGAAAAAGGGCGTGTCGGTTACGTCGCGCATGGTAATGTTGCTGATGACAATATCTTCAATAATGCCCCCATCGGCAGTTTCGATGCAAAGACCACGCGAGTGTTCAAATACACAGTTGCTTACAGCTATATTTCTAAAACCTCCGTTCGATTCTGTTCCCATTTTTAATCGTCCCGTGATACTGTGTTTGGCGTCAGGTGCTTCATCCTTGAAGTCCTTTTTAAAGGTGCCGTCCATCAATGTGCCGTGATCGTAGCCATAAACGTGGCAGTTGGTAATGGTTACATTCTCGGTTGCACGGGCATAACCAAGCGCAAACGACGATTTGAGGCATAATCCGTCATCAGTGGGGGAGTTTATGTTGCAGTTGGAAATACGAACATTCCTGCAGCAGTCAATGTCGAAAGCATCCCGGTCGGCATCGGCTCTTACGTTGTCAATGGTAAGATTGTCAACACCTGTTGTCAGGATGCAGAAATGACCGCCATGAAGTATAGAAATGTCCCTGATGGTCACATTGCAGCAGTTTTTAAGGCCAATGGCTTTGTTACCTGAACCTTTGATTTCGGGCTTATCGTAGGTGTAAAGGCCTTTTCCCCAAATCATCCCCTGACCAGTAATGGCGATGTCGTGCAGACTGTCGCCGTAAATAAGGCTGTTGCGCCAGTAGCTGTGGCCAAAGTCCTGGAACTTCTTATACCACGCATCTTCTTCGGGCAAGTCGTAGCCCGATGTGCCCGTTTCCTTATCGCCAATGAGCACCGCTCCCTGATCCAGATAGAGCGTTATCTTACTTTTCATCCGGATGGTGTACGACAAAAAATTTCCGGCAGGAAAATATACAGTTCCTCCGCCGTTTTTGGAAGCTGCTTCGATGGCCGCATTGATGGCTTTGGTGCAGTTGGTCTTTCCATCGCCTTTAGCGCCGAATTTCAAAATATTGTACATTCCATCGCCAGCCGAAAGCTGTGTAACCAATATCATCAGGAATGTGAAAAGGACTAACTTTTTGGTTGTCATGATAGATTCAGTTTGATGTTAATCAATGAGCAACTTTCATCTTTATTTTAATACATTACCATCGCGCAAAGCAAAGGGCCCATCGTCTTCAAAATTGTCCATGACAGGCTGCAACGGTCGGGCATCATCATCCTTAACACTGGCGGTTGTAATGGCAAAAATTTTAATCCTGTCGTTATCGGGCAGCTTCAATTCTGTGGAACCGGCCGGCAAGGTTATTTCATATCTGAAAATATAAGAATAGGTATATGGAATATTTTGCGTTGGATAACCAAAATGGTAGTGTGAAGCAAACCAGGCAATGTCATCGGTTTTCAGGAACGGTTTGGCAATGTCTTTTACGGTGTAGCCGTCGAGGGCAAATTTACGGACATAATGCTGACCAATGAACCCTCGCCAGCGGGCAACAGAAATGGTGTTTTTAATGCTATTCACTATAAAGTCGCCTGTTGTTTCTTCGGTAGCGGATGCCAGCACATAGAGTTTGTTGAATTTACCGGCAGGCAGGGCGATGGTCTGGCCTTTGCAGGTGACCACATTTTTCTGCAGATCGGCAGTGCTTCCCAGTTTAAAGGTGATTCCTCCGCCATTAATTTCGGCGGGAACCATTTCGGCTGGGTAGCTGTTGACATAACCGTGACGGGTCGGATCATAGTCGCGCACCATATCGCCGTCGGTACGGTTATCGTCAAAGCTTATCACATCCTGATCGTATGCTAATGGCACCTGAGCCTGTGGAATGGTGGCCGGTGCCGCTGACTCAAGCTTTACGGCAAAAGTGCGTATAGTATAATGCGAAAGATCAAAATCAAGGGCATTCTGATGGAAAGCTGCAGGGCCTGTTTTCTGTTCCTGTCCATTTACCTCATAGGCATCGAGGATCTTTACCGGGAAGGTGGCACTGATGGCATGCTGATCTTTTCCGGTAAGCTCATTCACCCGGAGGATGAAATAGTCGGAGCCTTCGGCTTTTTTAAGCGCCATTAAGCCTGCTGCCGGTGAGCTGAGGTTTAAAAACGAATAGGAAGTCGGGCCTCCGGGATGTTTCGGCGTCTCAAAGGATATAAGGGGAGCATTAACATATTCGGCCTGCCACTGGGTTTCGCTGCCCGACCAATCGCCAGCATGGCTGTAAAGGGCATAGCGGATGTTCTGGATACCCCAGTCCTGCGACGACTGGTACAGCCAGGTGGGGCACTTCTGTGCCGAAGGGGTATATTCGAGCGTAAGCCGCACGGTATGGCTGTCGGGTTTGTCCGAACCGTAACGGCAGTCTTCCACTACTGAAACTCCATAGGTGCCCGACTGGTCGGTGAGATCGAACCATTTCCGTGAAGGTACCTCGAACTTGGTGGGGTGGTTGGTGTTTCGCTGAATGGTTCCCACGCCCAGATTGTAAGTGGCATTTTCGTTTTCGGCGGTAAAGGGGAACGAAGCTTTCAGGCTCACTCCGGTCGACTGCCAGTCGAGCTTGTTAGCTACTTCAACCCGTTTTCCGGCTTCACCGGCCGAAAGGCTGATGACCTGCGTAATGGCAGAGTTCTGTCCTTTGCGTTTCACTTCAAAGGCTACACGTACAGGTCCGTTTTCGATCATACGGATTAAAACATCCTGATCCATAAAGGCAAAGGGCGGATTTTTACGATCGTACCAGAACATATTCCAGGCGGGTTCTCTGCGGGGCGACTCGGCAAGAAATTCAAGCCTCGCCGGACTCCTGAGCAGCTCACGACCAAGTTTTTTGTCGTAAATGCCCGAGATATCGCCATGGACGTCGATGGTAACTTTATAATATTCGTTTTCGAGGGTATTGGGTTCGATTGACAATCCTGATGAATTGCTCCGCGAAGACTCAGTAGTTTCCCTTGCATCGAAGGTCGCAAGTCCGAGTGAGGGAACACGGGCCAGAAAGATGAACTTTACCTTTGCACCCTCGCGTGAGATAATCTGGGTGGGTATTTCCCTGCCTTTGGTGTCAAATATTTTTATCCTGGCATTGGGATTGGAAAGTTCCAGGGTGGCCGTACATACATCTTCACGGTCGCGGCATACAGGGTTGTATACCACCAGCGCCCTGCCTTTCACCTGGGTGTTCATCCGGGTCGATACTTTGCGCAAGGCATCCTTCAGCACCTCGCCAAAGCTGTTGCCCGCAATAAACTCATCGTTCCAGGCAAGTTCAAAGCCGCTCGGGATAGCTGTTCCCGGCAGAATATCGTGCATCTGGTTACCCAAAACAAGTTCCCAGGCATTGTTGAGTTT
>JAJYAG010000253.1 GCA_021779665.1 Bacteroidota bacterium
GATGCGCTGCTCGTCGTGTACCTGTTGCGCCAACTCCATCAAGTTTGACAGCTTTATCTGGTCGTCAGGAGGGTAGAGCAAGATGAAAAATTCATCTATCCACGCCACGGCATCGGATCGGTCTTTAGCTGACATCTTATCCAACCGGCGTCCAATATACTTTTCCGCCAGCTTTGCCATCGAGAATTCCTCGGCTCTGGCTAGTCCCTGCTCTTGGAGACCTTGTCTCAGCCCATCCTCAACCATCAGGCGACGCAGTGCCGAAGCTAAGGCTAGCTGATCGCCGGGCCTCACCAGAATTGCTTCTCTGCCGGACCGAGCAACATCACGATAACCAGATATGTCAGTTGCTATGACCGCGGCGCCAGCCGCCTCTCGCCCCACCAGTTCAAGCTGCTTCAGAACAAGGTGCTGCTGCGCGCGGCACCCCGGCGCATGTGGGCCGTGATGCGCAGAAAACGGTGGAAGCTCATATCTCTCTGGCTTTAAGGAGACTTAAAGACGAACTTCAAAATTTTTTGTAAAAAATCCATTTTCAACTAAGGGTAAAGCATTTTATGGTTGTTTATGCTTTATAATTAATTTGAATGGAAGATTACATTTTAAAATATTTCGATTCTGAATTGTCCGAGGCCGAAAGAGAAAAGCTTATTCTGGATATAATTAAGGATCCTGAAAAGAAAGTTGAGTTTGAGCAGCTTTTGAAATCATGGTCGGCTTCTGCCTTAGCTGCGAATTCAGTCGAAAATGTTGATATTGCTGAAGAGTATAAGAATATATTAAACCAGATCAACAAGTACGAATTACAACATAAGAGAAGTACCCAGATTCTTGTTCCCCTTAAGTCTGTTTTCAAATATGCGGCTTTAATTCTTTTCTTAATTGGTTTCGGTATAACCTCCTATTTCTACTTAAAGCCGGCCGAGGAAGTAGCTTATAACGAAATATCCACCAAAACAGGCGAAAAAGCTCATGTTAAGCTGAGCGACGGAACCTCTATCTGGTTAAATGCCTCCAGTAAGTTAAAGTATCCAAATAATCTGAATGGTAAAAAAGTGGATGTATATCTCCAGGGAGAAGCCTATTTTGATGTAACTCATGTTGGAAACCGCGTATTTCAGGTTCATACTTCCGATCTTAACATCAAAGTGTTAGGGACTGCATTCAACGTAAAATCATATCCTGAAGAAAAGATAACAGAAACTACCCTCGTGAGAGGAAAGGTAAGAATAGAAGGCCGGTCGGCTGAAGCTGATGATTTTGTTATTCTTTTGCCAAATCAAAAAGCAAGCTACCTGGGAAATCATTCAAAACTTATCGTTACCGAATCGGTTAGTAAAAACATGGAAGCCCGTTCCGACGATTTACATCAGCTGAAGGAAATAGCTTCAAAAACAAATGCCACCGTGGTTCTTTCAAATAATGTAAATACAAAATTTGAAACCTCCTGGAAAGACGGGCGTCTTGAATTTGTCGACGAACAGTTTTCTTCGCTGGCTGTTAAAATGGAACGGTGGTTTGGTGTGAATATTTCCATCAAAGACCTCCAGCTGCAATCAGTAAGGTACACCGGTACTTTCGAAAAAGAAAATATTGAACAAGCCTTGAAAGCTTTAAGCATAAGCTTACCCTTTAAATACACAATATTTAAAGATTCAGTGATAATAAACAAATAACTACTATTATTAACTAATAACAACTAATTGCCTATGACATAAGAGCGTCTCTCTAAAACAAAAAAACAGGAAATGCCCTCACATTCCCTGTCTTGTTACAAACCCAATAAAGGGTATTTATTGTGAAACTTATAACCCTGTAAAATTATGAAAAAAATACAGAGCCACTACTTTTTTGTCTCTAAAATAAGAGTAAAAAAAATTCTACTAGCTATGAAAATCACCTCCTTACTACTAATAGTAAGCCTTTTACAGATTAATGCAGCTGTAAATTCTCAAACCCGCATTAGTTTAAAAGCTGAAAATGCAACTATTAAGCAGGTTTTTGCCGAAATTGAAAAAGTAAGCGAATTCCGGTTTCTCTATCATGATGGTATTACCGATCTGAATAAGCAGATTTCCTTGAATATTGACAAGGAGAACATTACCGATGTTTTAAACCAGTTGTTCAGTGATACCCATTCATCCTACAAAGTCCTAGAAAACAATCTGATAGTTGTTGTTCCTACTTCATCTCTTCAGAAGTTCAAGGTCAATGGTCAGATTAAAGATTCTGAAACAGGAGAGCCCATGATTGGCGTTAACGTTGTGGTTAAAGGCACAACAATGGGCGTTGTTACCGATGTGGATGGTAAATTCTCGATAGAACTGCCCGATCCGAATGCAACTCTTGTTATTTCATCTATTGGGTACAAGACCCAGGAAATTGCCGTAAATAACCAACAAGTTATTAATATATCATTAGAAACGGATACCAAACAGCTCGAAGAGATTGTGGTTGTTGGTTATGGTACACAGAAGAAAATTACAGCCACTGGATCGGTTGTGTCGGCAAGAGGTGAAGATGTTCGCCGTTCGCCAGCAACCAATATGACAAATAACCTGGTTGGTCGTCTCCCTGGTCTGGTAGCTGTTTCAAGAAGCGGTGAGCCTGGTTACGATGGATCAACTCTGCGTATCCGTGGTTCAAATACACTCGGCGATAACAGCCCGCTTGTTGTTGTTGACGGTATTGCAAACCGTGGTATGGAGCGTCTCGATCCTGCCGACATTGAAAACATAACAATTTTGAAAGATGCTTCTGCTGCTATTTATGGTTCACAGGCTGCAAACGGCGTTATCCTTGTTACCACCAAGCGTGGAAAGCTTGGAAAACCCAAAGTAACCATCAATTTAAATGCTGGTATGACTCAGCCAACCAGGATTCCCGAAATGGCCGATGCAGCTCAATATGCAACCATGCTGAACGAAATTGCTTATTATAAAAATCCATCGGGTGGTCGTAATCAGAAGTACTCTGCAGACGATCTTCAAAAATATGCCGATGGCTCTGATCCATGGGGACATCCGAATACTGACTGGTTTGGCGAAGTATTTAAGATCTGGACTAACCAGAATTATCAGAATGCATCTATTTCGGGTGGTACTGATAATATGAAATACTTCTTGTCGATGGGAGCACGTTATCAGGATGGTATTTATAAGAACAGTGCTACAAATTATAAGCAATACGATTTCCGGAGTAATATCGATGGAAAGGTAAATAAGTATATCGATTTGGCTTTTGATGTGGCCGGTCGTCAGGAAATGAAAAATTTCCCAACCCGCTCTGCCGGTTCAATCTTCCGTATGCTCATGCGTGGCAAGCCTAACATGCCTGCTTACTGGCCCGACGGAACTCCTGGTCCGGATATCGAGTATGGTGATAACCCAGCTGTAACATCTACTGATGCTACTGGTTACGACAAGGATAAATGGTATATTCTCGAAAGTAACCTGCGTGCCAATATTGCTATTCCCTGGGTGAAAGGCTTAACAATTACAGCTAATGCATCTTTTGATAAAGCATACCGCTTCCATAAACGTTTCGAAACTCCTTGGTATTTGTATACCTGGGATGGCAATGCGGAACACAAGGTAACAAAAGGGAAGCGCGGTTTGGATGCTCCTCAGTTAACCCAGGAAATGTCCGATGGCCAGAAAATTACTTTAAATGCTTATGCAACTTACGAAAAGACCTTGTTTGAAGAGCATAATATCAAAGTAATGTTCGGTACCGAAAGACAAAGCGGCCAGGAAGATATTTTTACTGCTTTCAGAAAGAATTATATCTCATCTGCTATTGATCAGCTGTTTGCCGGAGCTTCCGACCAATATATGACTAATAATGGTTATGCTAAACAAAATGCACGTATGAACTATTTCGGTCGTGTTAATTACGATCTGCGTCAGAAATATATGGTTGAGTTTGTTTGGAGATACGATGGTTCCTATATGTTTGCCGAAGGTAAACAATTTGGTTTCTTCCCAGGTGTTTCATTAGGCTGGCGTATTTCTCAGGAAGATTTCTGGAAGGATAACCTGACTTTCTTCGATGATTTCAAAATCCGCGGTTCATGGGGACAAACCGGTAACGACCGCATCGACGAATATCAGTATCTGTCATCCTACGGTTTTACATCAGGTAAAAGCTACGTTTTTGACGGTGTTGAAAACAAATTGCTGAACGAAACCAAAATTCCTAATCCAAATGTTACCTGGGAAGTTGCAAATCAGTCAAACATTGGGTTCGATGCACAATTCTTCAATAACAAACTTTCGGTTTCTGCTGATTATTTCTACAATAAACGTACGCAGATTCTTATCAAACGCAATGCCTCCGTTCCATCATCGTCGGGTTTAACATTACCTCCTGAAAATATTGGTAAGGTTGATAACCAGGGCTTTGAAGCTGTAATTGCTTATCGCAATTCAGTTGGCGATCTGAAATATGATTTTGCAGTGAACGGCAGCTATTCGAAGAATAAAATTGTTTTCTGGGATGAAACTCCCGGTGTTCCCGATTATCAAAGGTCCACGGGTCGTCCTATGGGATCCGAACTTTATTACGAAGCTATCGGTATCTTTAAGGATCAGGCAGCTGTTGATGCTTATCCTCATTGGGCTGGTGCACGTCCAGGCGATATAATTTTTAAGGATGTTAATGATGATGGTAAAATCGACGGTTTGGACAGGGTAAGAAACGAAAAGAACAATATGCCCCGTTTTATTGGTGGTTTTACCGCAAACCTTCAATGGAAACAGTTCGACCTTGCTTTGTTGTTCCAGGGTGCAATGGGTGCTCAGCAATATATTTCGTCCGAATCGGGTGAAATAGGTAACTATTATAAAGATTTTGCTGATAACCGCTGGACTCCTGAAAATATCAACGCATCTTATCCGCGAACTTTCAACCGCGACGAAGAATACTGGAGAAGCCAGGGCAATACTTTCTGGTTAAGAAAAACCGATTATCTGCGTTTGAAAAACATTGAACTCGGATATAATCTGTCTTCAAAAATCAATAAGAAGCTTGGTATCGATGGCTTGCGTATTTATTTAAGCGGGTTAAATCTTCTTACTCTGGATAAAGCCAAAATTATCGATCCAGAGGTAGAAGCCGGGACTTCTTACCCATTACAAAAGGTTGTAAATGCCGGTTTAACTGTAACTTTCTAAATCTTTGAAATTATGAGAAAGAAATTAAATATACTGATGATATTTTTTATCATCGCACTCGGTTTTTCCTGTGAAAATAAAGATGAGTTCCTGAATAAAGAGCCGCTTGGCGATTATTCTGAAACTGCAGTCTGGAGCGATCCTAACCTCATTGAGACTTTTGTGAACTCAATGTATCGCAATGCCCTTGGATTCCCTTTCGCAATTGAAAGGTTGTCCGATTACTCTGACGAGTCTTTCTTTACTCCCGACTGGGATGTTACAAACTTCAACAAAAGTTTAATGACTTCTGACGGACTTCTGGGTTGGTCTGTTGACTGGGGTAATGGAGATCCAACAGCTCATACATTGCATTATCGCTGGGCTCCGTTGTATTCCAATGTACGCAGGGCAAATATATTCTTCTCCAAAATTAATTCCGTGAAGTCTGACGATCAGGCCAAAGTTGATCGGTTAAAAGGAGAAGCCTATTTTCTTCGTGCATGGACCTATTTCTATCTTACAAACCTTTATGGCGGTGTTCCTATTATTACTAAGGCTTATGGTTTGAATGATAATTTCGAAGTTGCCCGCAATACTTATGAGGAATGTATTAATTATGTTGTTGGTCAGATTGATTCGGCTGTTATGTTTTTGCCCGAAAGTGCGCCGGTAAAAGGACGTGCTTACAAAGCTGCAGCCATGGCTTTCAAATCCAGGGTACTGCTTTATGCAGCCTCCGATTTGCATAATCCTCAAAAGAACAATTCAATAGTAAGCGGTTTTTCTAATCCGGCCTTATTGGGTTATCAGGGTGGTGATGCCAATGCTCGTTGGACTGCAGCCAAGAATGCTGCTAAAGCGGTTATCGATCTGGCAAAATTCGATTTGTATAAGAAAAGCCCTGCTGCCGGCGACAGTGTAGCGCAAAACTTTGTCGAATTATTCACATCCAAGGGAACTGAGGAAGATATTCTGCTCCAGTTCTTCTCTCCCAAAACTGATGAAAGCTGGTCGGGTTACAACCCTGCTTTATATTGCGGACCTAATGGTTACCACAACTGGGGTAACAACACTCCGATCGGAGAACTGGTTGACGATTATGAAATGAAGGACGGATCAGCATTCGACTGGAATAATGCTACCCACAAAGCTAATCCTTATGCCAATCGTGATTCCCGTTTGTATGCCACTATACTTTACGAAGGTGTTCAGTGGAGAGTGCGTCCTCCCGATGCGCTTAAAATTGATCCTTTCAGCAAAATTCAGGTTGGTCATGTTTAC
The DNA here is from genome assembly GCA_021779665.1 of Bacteroidota bacterium. Classification (GTDB taxonomy): domain Bacteria; phylum Bacteroidota; class Bacteroidia; order Bacteroidales; family JAAUTT01; genus JAAUTT01. The sequence goes on from JAJYAG010000253.1 coordinate 6,438, forward strand.
GACACAAACGGCAAAATGATAAAAGCTGGTCTGGATACACGTGAAGGTCCGATCGAGGACTGGAACGGTGGAAAGACAGGTTACTACCTCAGAAAGTGGGTTGATCCAACCATCGATCCTCAGTATGTTAAACAGGATGTTCCTTTCAAACATATGCGTTATGGTGAAATTCTTTTGAATTATGCCGAAGCTTGTATTGAACTTGGCGAGAATGCCGAAGCTATCAAATATATCAATATGATCCGTAAACGCGCCGGACAGCCGGATCTCGCTGCCGGTCTTAACGGAGAAGCTCTTCGTAAAGCATACCGTCACGAGCGTCGTATTGAGCTTGCGTTCGAAGATCACCGTTTCTGGGATGTACGGCGCTGGATTACTGGCCCCGATGCATATCATCAAACTCATGGCGTAGATGTTCGTTATGTGACCTCTGAGAATGTTGCGGCTTACCGTAAAGCTGACGGGTCAACATGGGGCGCTCCGATATTTTCGGTTAAGGAAACTCCGGGCGATGCAAGGGCATGGAATAATAAAATGTATTTCTTCCCACTCATGCGCGACGAGTTGAATAAGAATACAAAACTCATTCAAAACCCAGGTTACTAATTCCAGGATGCTATCAGGCAAGTACGGGCAAAATTGTCCGTACTTGCTTTTTTTATTTTAAAAAGGCTATTTTTGAAATTCTATATATTAACTAAATAATTATTTGATGAAAAACAGCACTTTTATCATTCTCTTTGTTTTTGCCTTATCTGTCCGGATGTTCGGACAGCCTGCCGAATGGGAAAACCCCAAAATTAATGCTATTAACAAAGAACCTGCAAGGGCCAGCTTCATGGTTTACGATAACGAAAAAGCTGCTATTGCCGATGAGTATTCAAAATCTCCGTGGTACCAGTCTCTTAATGGTACCTGGAAGTTCAATTGGGTTGACCAGCCCGAGAAACGCCCGGTCGATTTTTATAAAAACAATTTTGATGTGTCGAAATGGAAGGATATTCCTGTGCCAAGCGACTGGCAGATGCAAGGATACGACTATGCTCACTATGTTAATGTCAGTTATCCGCACCCAATGAATCAACCTTTCATCGATCATAAGTATAATCCGGTAGGATCGTATAAACGTACTTTTACTGTTCCTGCAAATTGGAAGGGAATGGATGTATATGTTTACTTTGGCGGAGTTAATTCAGCCATGTATTTATGGGTAAATGGCGAAAAGGTTGGTTATAGCGAAGACAGTAAAACTCCTGCTGAATTCAACATTACCAAATACCTGAAGAATGGCGAGAACTCAATTGCTGTTGAGGTTTATCGCTGGTGCGACGGAAGCTATCTCGAAGATCAGGACTTCTTCCGCCTCTCTGGGATCGAACGCGACGTTTATCTTTATGCAACGCCTAAAATCCGTATCGCCGATTTCTTTGCAAAAGCCGGTTTGGATGCTCAATATACTAACGGAACTTTTAACCTAGAAGTTAAGCTAAAAAAGGCTT
>JAJYAG010000254.1 GCA_021779665.1 Bacteroidota bacterium
CTTTAACGTTGAAAGACTCTTTAAATTCAATTATCCGACAATTTTTCAGCTTTCCCAATCAGCTCCAGCATTTCTTCCTTTTCCGGATCTCCACTTGTTTCTTTTGCCAGCTCTTCAATTTGACTAAAAGATGAGCTGCCTTTAAATTCCGAATTTATTAGCAACATCCCAAACTCTGCCACTGCTGCTGAAAAACGGAAGTCGGCCGATGGTTTTCCTGTTATTTCGTCGATAGTGATAATTTCCGAAAGTAAGTTGCTGTTTTCGCTTTTGATGGGCTTGTAACGAAGTTTAACAGTCAAAAGGTCTTTTTCATTGGCATTGGGTGACAATGATGTTTGCTGGTATTTCAGTTTATCCACTTTCCCACCGGAGTAAGGTTTCCCTTTGGGCACTATTTCGTATAGAGCAGTTACTGTATGACCGGCCCCCAGTTCTCCTGCATCTTTCTGGTCATCATTAAAGTCTTCTTTGGCCAGCATCCGGTTTTCGTAACCAATCAACCGATAAGCTTCAACGGTTTGAGGGTTGAATTCCACCTGTATTTTGACATCTTTGGCTATGGTAAACAAATTGGCCCTTAGCTCTTTCGCGAAAACTTTTTCCGCTTCCTTGCGGTTATCAATATAAAAGTAATTCCCGTTTCCGGCATTGCTGATTTCTTCCAGGCGACCATCTTTATAATTTCCCATTCCAAAACCGCAAATGGTGAGGTAAATGTCATCTTTGCGCTTTTCTTCGATAAACCTTACCAACTCTGAAGTAGAGCTGATACCTACATTAAAATCGCCGTCAGTGCAAAGTATCACACGGTTGTTGCCGTCTTTCAGTAAATTCTGTTTAGCGATTTTGTAGGCCAGCTGCAAGCCTTCTCCTCCTGCTGTCGAGCCGCCTGCTTGCAGATCGTCAAGAGCTTCCAGTATATCCTCCTTATCTTCCATAGAGGTGGAAGGCAGCACCACTCCTGCATTTCCGGCATAAACTACCATGGCTACTCTATCGTGCCGACTAAGATTCTCAACCAATATCTCCATCGACTTTTTTACAAGCGGCAGTTTGTTTGGCTCATCCATCGATCCCGAAACATCAATCAGAAATACCAGGTTGCTCGGTTTCAGATTTTCGTAGTCCGGCGATTTTCCCTGTAGCCCTATATGCACCAGCAAATGATCCTTATTCCAGGGACACGCCGCTACTTCATTATAAATTGAAAACGGGTGTTCGCCAGTTGGTTGGGGATAATTGTAACTGAAATAATTGATCATTTCCTCAATCCTCACAGCATCGGCAGGCGGAAGCTGTCCTTCGGTGAGGTAACGTCGGATATTGCTGTATGATGCATTGTCGACATCGATGGAGAATGTAGAAAGCGGGTTCTGTAATGCTTCATGAAATGTGTTTTCAGTAATCTTCGAATACTCTTCGGTATTAAATTCAGCTTCGTCTTCAACAACCTCACTTTCTTTCATAAACAAAGAACGCGGGTGACCATTTGGATTTCCGCCTTCATAGTTTACAGCTGATTGGCATCCAAAAATTAATGCAGTACCGGTAAGTAATGCAAGGAATAGTTCTGCCCACCTGAGACGTGGTTTTGAGATTTCATTCTTTTTCATAATTTTAGCGTATTAAGTTCGACATGGTGATGCAAACTTATTTCACAGCATGGAGAGCCACTTGTAGAACGCTTGTAAACGCTTTGGAAATGATTTTACAATTTGAAAAACGTTTTACAAAACCTGTAAAGTCTTCATTTTTATACGAATGTCCGATAACGAGCTCATATACTTTCGTCTTTTGAAAAAGCAGGTTGCCGCCACGTTGCAGCAGTCGGTGCCGGGCATTAACCCAAACATTGAAAACTGGAAAGGCCAGGAGATTGTTTATTTTCAGGAAGATCTGGAGCAGAAAGTAAAAGGGAGGATCAGCGAGAAATGGTTTTACACCCATATCAAGGACGAAAACAGCAAGCTTCCGCGCATCGATATTCTCAATCTTCTAAGTAAATATGCCGGTTATACCGATTGGAACGATTTCAGATCGAAACACCAGGTTAAGGAAGAGCCGGACACTGATCTGGTTAAGAAAGCCAACAAAATAAAGTGGATGCTTTACATCGTTTTGGGAATGTTTGTATTTCTCACTGCTTTTTATATATTCAGGCCTAAAACCTACGAATTCTGCTTTGTCGATCCGGATAAAAACGCCTCCGTTATCCATCAGCCTATCGAAATTATTTTATTGAAGGAGAACCAGTCGCCCCGCCACCTCTGGTGTAAAAACGGATGTTTTACAATCACCACCCGCGAGAAAAAAGTTCGTTTTGTAGTGAAAGCCGCATATTATAAAGTCGACACCATTACCAGGTTCCTTTACTCGCCCAAGGAAGAGATACATCTCAAAACCAATGACTATGCCCTGATGATTCATTACTTTTCCAAAGCTAATAAAGCCGATTGGGCAAAGCGCCGCAGGCAGCTCGACCAGATGATAGCCGAAAACGCCCAGATTTACCAGGTGTACGACGATGAAAACATAGGAATGGAATTATTTAACAAGCAGGAGTTCATCAATAAACTCACTATGCCAGTGCGTAGTTTGAATAACATCGAAATTATCGAAACAATATACTCCGGTAATAGAATTTCGCTTTTGAAGTTCCGCCAAAACCTTAATACACCTCAGCAATGAAGCAACAATACGCCATATATTCATCACTGTTGATGGTAATTCTTTTGCTGCTGTTGTCGTGCAAGGCAGGAAACCGCGAAGCCAGCCAGGATTATGCTTTTAAAGAAGAATCGACCAGCAACATTTCTTTGCAGGAAACATTTCAGTCCGACAGCCTTTCGGATGTCAACCTTCGAGCTTTTGAGAACAGAGCCATTCAGAAGTTGCATGATGTAATGGATTTGATTGAGATTCTTTCCGACTCCATGCAGGAGAATACATTCCGCAGTCAGGCAAAAGTCATGTTGCTGGAGAATTTTGAGAATGCTGACGACAATCAGATTTCTTTGATCCTCCCTGATATAAAGCCTTTCCAATATTCAGTATCCCGTTTTGCCGATACCTTGCTGCATAACCGTTTTTTGCCATTGAAGCTTAAAATGGTGGATGCCACTATTAAAAAACCGTTAAGCCTGCAAAATAATAACACCTACCAGGGCACCATCTTTTTTATCCTGGAGCCCACGGCAAACCGCCAAACATTATACCCCAAGGAATTAACCGCCACCATTATTCTGAAAAAGACAACAAAAACATTTGGCGACACTGTCCGGGAAGTTTGGGAAGTGTTTTTAGGGGATGTTGGGAATTAGGAGGAAATGGAATTATTAACAATCTTTTCGGAGCCATAAATTACCTGAATATTTTTATTAGCTTGCTGGCAGCATTTCAAAACCTATGAATTTAGTGCCAACATTTACATTCAGGGCTTTATGTCTATAAAAGAGGATCAGATCATCGCGCTTGCTCCGGATTCTTCCTCGGCAAAATCGGGAAAGGAGCTGGCCGTTGTCTCCAAGTGGCAGCTCCGCTGTTCCAGCGATAAAGCCTTGTGGGGACATTGTCAGGGTAGCGGTAAATTGCCGTATCAAACCCAGGTCGATCTTCAGAATATCGCTTTCAAATGTTCGTGCCCCAGTCGTAAATTTCCCTGCAAACACGGGTTGGGATTACTATTGCTTTACAGTCGCGATCCCGGCGCTTTTACTGTTACGGACGAGCCCGACTGGGTTTTGGACTGGCTTAATAAGCGCAACGAAAAAGTTACAAAGAAAACGGATCAGGAGAGCAAACCTGTTGATGCTGAGGCTCAGGCCAAAAGGGCCGAGTCGCGTGCAAAGAAAGTATCGGGCGGCATTGCCGATCTTCAGATCTGGCTCAGGGATCTCATCCGGAATGGTTTGATCAATCTTCCCGAAAGGGCTTACGAATACTGGCAAACGCCAGCCAAACGCATGGTTGATGCACAGGCTCCCGGACTTGCATCTATGGTGAAGTCGCTGGGCAATATAAATTATTTTCAGGAAACGTGGAAAGCAGAGGTACTGAACCTGCTCACCAAAATGTATCTGGTTTCCGAAGCATACAAGCATATTGATACACTACCCGACGATCTCGCTCAGGAAGTGCGTAATCAGATTGGTTTTACACAAAGTAAAGAAGAGGTAATATCGCAGTCCGGCGTGTCCGACACATGGGTGGTGCTGGCCCGCACGCTGGAAGAAGACGAACAGCTAACCGTTGAACGGAACTGGCTCTTTGGATTGAACACCAAACGTTTTGCGTTGGTGTTACAGTTTTTCGTCAACCGCCAGGTGCCGGAGTTTAACCTTGTGCCGGGTACTGCAATTCAGGCAGAGCTGTCATTCTATAAAGGCATTCTTCCTTTAAGGGCTTTGATAAAAAAACAGAATAATACCGGTTTGTTTGTGTCTCCAGAGGGCTTTGGATCCATTGAAAAAGCTATGGAGAATTTTTCAGCAACGGTGACACAAAATCCTTTCTACGACTTGCTTCCTGTAATTTTCAATCAGGTCCGGTTTCTCAGTCATGAAAAATTATATTTTCTCGTGGATATGGACGGAGCCTCAGTAAAGGCGCGCATAAGCGATGCGAAAGCAATCAGAATTCTTGCCATATCAGGCGGTAAACCCTGCCATATTTTTGCCCTTACCAGTGGTGATGCTGCTGAACCTTTGGCTGTGTGGACCGGTAACAATTTTATATCACTGCCATGAGCCTGAAAGATCAAATTATCACAGCTGCTTTGCTGGGCTCAGCAAAAAAACACGTTAACCCTGCCGATTTTCCTGCTGCTTTAAGACCTTCCATCGAAACACTCCAGGGAGAGGATCATGAAACGATATTTCTGCAGGCTGCATCACTTTCTTTAAATTACCTGAAGGCTGGTGTAAAGCCACTGAACCTTCGGCTTACAATAAATGAAGCTCCGGCTGAGGAGAAACCCTATTGTTCCGGCGAAGCAATGATCGTTTTGCACGATTTGCTCTCCGGTAAATATCCCAACCTTACCTGGTTCTGGTGCAAGCGTTGCAGGGAAGCAGGGCAGATTGTTCAGCCCGATCTGCTTCCGGAATTGTTCGAATGGGGTGTTGCAACTAAAAAGCAGTGGCCTGGTTTACTTTCTTCGGTGATAGGGAAGAGGGGACAATGGCTTGCGCAATTTTCGCCCGACTGGCAATTTGTAAATATACCTGAGGAAGAAGCGGAATGGGAAACTGCCGGACTCCCCCAACGGATTTCGTTTCTGAAAAAGCTACGGTTGAGTAATCCCCAGGAAGCCCGCGAAAAAATTGCATCTGTGTGGAAAGAAGAAAATGCTGCCACACGGCAGGAGCTTCTGGAGACGCTTTCCACCGGTATCCACAAGGACGATGAAGCATTTTTATTTCAAACCTTAAACGACAAAAGTTTGAAAGTAAAGGAACTGGCCTGGCAATTACTCAAATTGATTCCCGATTCGGAGATCATCCTGAAATACAGGCAGATTTTACAGGATTCTTTTGTGGTTACCTCCAATAAAGTGCTGGGGCTCATCAGAAAAACCAATATCGATGTGCGCTTAAAACTTGAGGGTGAGGAAATTTTCAAAACCGGGATCCAGAACCTGAGCAACGATAAACGCATCAGCGACGAAAATTATATTCTGATGCAGCTCATCGGCGAAGTGCCCCCTGCGTTCTGGACATCGCATTTTAATACCTCGCCTGAGGAAGTTGTAAAAATGTTCGCTTCGCGGGATGAGCTCAAAAAGTTTCAGCCATCGCTTGTGCAAGCTGTGATAAAGTTCAGCGAAAAAAACTGGGCAAAGCTGGTGGTTAGCTTCGGTACAAATTCAGTTGCACTACTTTCTCTTATGGAAGGAGTCGATAAAATAAGTTATGCCGAATATCTTTTAAAAGGAAATTCCAACCTGAATGATATAGTAAATGCTTTGCGCAACGAGGAAAAACCTGCGGAATGGAATTATAATTTCAGCAGGCAGTTGATCTCAGCAATGGCGCAGGATCCGTATACTTATGCCAACCTCTTCGAAAGCATTGCCGTTTATCTTCCGGCAGCGATTGTGAACGATCTCGACAAATTTTTCCCTTCGGAGGAATGGAAGCGGAATTACTGGCAGAAAACCTTGGGCCAGATTCAGGAATACATACGATTGAAAGAAAAAATTAAAGCAATATTTTGATTTATGAGCAACATTCTTCGTCAACACGCCGAACAACTGTTCGAACATGAGTTAGCAGAGCTCAAAAAAAACGAAACCGGCAAAGTCCCGGCCAATTGGCTCCTTTCGCCACAATCAGTGGTTACTTACCTTATGGGAGGGAAGTTGAAAAACGGCTTCGAAGTCACCCCGAAATATATCGGTAACCGGCGTCTCATCGAAATTGCGGTTTCGACCCTTACTACCGACCGTGCTTTGTTGCTTTATGGTTTGCCGGGAACTGCCAAATCGTGGGTTTCGGAACATCTGGCAGCAGCCGTTTCTGGCGATTCAACCCTCATTGTTCAGGGAACTGCCGGAACTGGCGAAGAATCGATCCGCTACGGATGGAATTATGCCCGTTTGCTGGCCGAAGGTCCGAGCGAGGCTGCCATTGTGCGCACGCCGGTGATGCGTGCCATGAAGGATGGTAAGGTGGTCCGGATCGAAGAGCTCACCCGTATCACTTCCGATGTTCAGGATACCTTAATTACTGTGCTCTCTGAAAAGACCATGCCTGTTCCCGAGCTCAACATGGAAATTCAGGCTGTGAAAGGCTTCAATGTGATAGCCACCGCCAATAACCGCGATAAAGGCGTGAACGAACTGTCGAGCGCGCTGAAACGAAGGTTCAATACGGTGATCCTTCCGCTGCCCGATTCTATCGATGAAGAAATTGACATTGTAAAACGTCGTGTGGAAAGCTACGAGAAAGTAATGGAGCTTCCGGTCGAAAAACCAGCTCTGGAAGAAATCCGTCGCGTAGTTACCATTTTTCGCGAATTACGGAATGGCTCCACGCTTGATGGTAAATCGAAACTTAAAGTTCCATCGGGCACCTTAAGCACTGCCGAAGCAATTTCAGTGATGAACAGCGGGCTTTCAATGGCCGGTTATTTTGGCGACGGAAACCTCAAAGCTGCCGATCTTGCTGCAGGTATCATCGGTGCCGTTGTGAAGGATCCGGTTCAGGACAAAATTGTATGGCAGGAATACCTCGAAACCGTTGTGAAGACACGTGATAACTGGAAAGATTTTTACCGTGCCTGCAGAGATCTGATGTAATGGCTGTTCATTTATTAGGCATACGGCACCATGGTCCGGGTTCGGCCCGCAATGTGGCTGCATTTCTTAAAAAGATGCAGCCCGATATTGTTTTGATTGAAGGTCCGCCCGAAGCCGAAGCCCAGCTAAAATGGGCCATTCATCAGTCCATGAAACCTCCGGTGGCCATTCTGGCTTATAACACCGACAATCCGCGGCAGGCGGTTTTTTATCCTTTTGCCGAATTTTCGCCCGAGTGGCAGGCGATTTATTATGGCATTTACAATAATCTTCCGGTACGGTTTATTGATATGCCTCTTGTCCATAGCTTTGCATTTGAAAAACCTCAGGAAGAGAGCGCAATACCAGAAAAAGACAAAAACGAAAATCAGCCACTTGTTCACTTCAATCACGACCCTTTCAGCTATTTTGCTGAAGTAGAAGGACATTCGGATGGCGAACTCTGGTGGGAAACTCATTTCGAAAGCCGGCGCGATGATGCTGAAATTTTCGATGCTGTAAATGAAGCAGTAAGTGCTTTGCGCGAATCGCTCCCTCAACGGAACGATCCTAAGGAAAACCTCCGTGAAGCTTTTATGCGGAAAGCCATACGCACTGCCGATCGGA
>JAJYAG010000255.1 GCA_021779665.1 Bacteroidota bacterium
CCGCTGGTCCAGTCTTTTGCCGGAACAAGCACCAGTTTGCCATCCGGAGAGAGTGTGCGCGGCGAAACGGGAGTTCCTTTTTTTGCATCCCACTGCGCTTTTGCAGCGTCAATTTCTTTCAGCATCCTTGGCAAAGTCATGTCAGCGAGATAAGGTTTCTTGTACCAGTTACGGTTACGCTCCTGGAAGTTCCATGTATTATAGAAAATATAAGGTTTTCGGCTCTCGGTGTTTTCGCTCATATCATGCAGCATAAAATTGCGGTACGAGGCAGCGAGCTTATTTTCATCTCCACCCACCAGTGCCGTTTCAAACCATATACTTTGAAAAGGATGGTTGGCGTCCAGCAAGAAATTGCGGTAGTAGTTTCCTTTAACAGCACTGAGTCTGAACCGGTTTTTTCCTGCAGCAGCATACTGAAGAAACCTGTCGGGTACCTGAGAGCCATGCTCATAGGCAAACAGAAAGGAGGTATTATTATTCCCGGCGCTGATCATCGGTCCCATAAACGTCAGGGAATCTGCCAGATCCTTATGTGAAACAGCCCGTTCGGAGAGGCAGAAGCTATGAACCATTTCGTTAAACTCCGAAAAGCGGATCTCATTCAGGTAGGTATATTCGGGTAATGTGGCTGTAAAATATTCCAGCCTGTCGCTCCCTTTTTCTTTGGTAAGTCTGTGGTTTCCCGAACCCGAAAGCTCATAACTGAAGCGAACCACAGAAGAGCTGTCGGACACCCGGAAACGCAACGTCATGGTAAGATCGGGCAATTGCTGCAGCTTACCCGAATAGGTATATTCGGTAACGCCGTTACGAAGTTTTACAGGGTCACCGGCAGGAGCGACATTGGAGAGCTGTGCAGTTATTGTTTTTCCGTCGATTTCGAAAACAGGAGGAGAGAAACTAAGGAATTCTCTGTTATCATTCCGTTTGTAATGCCATAGTTCGGCATCATTTGTTGTAATGATTATTGTGAGTGCCGCAGTTTTAATACGGATATCATTTTGGTTGCAGCCTGACAGAAGAATAGCAGTTAACAGGAGAATGATAAAATTATTCAGCAATGAAAAAGGTGAAAAATGGTAATGTGAAATGTTTTTCATAATGATAAAAGGTAGTTGCGTGTTGCTAAAATACAACAAAAACAGAATAAGTGTATAATGTATGTTATTTCTTCAGATGTTAGTCTTTCTAGATTAATTTCTAGTCTGCTTCTAATTAATTAGTCGCAGGTGTACTTTGCAGTACAGAACAGATTGCTACCTTTACCCCAATAAAGAACAACTACCGGAAGGAGTTTCTGAGATTTAAAACCTTATTTTTGTATGCAAGCCGGTTGGGTGTGCATACATTAGCAACACATAAAATGGAATTTCCAGAATTTAAGTAGTCTGAAAATATTATGAAAAAAACAGCAACAATTCTTTGTGCAATAGTTTTATGGTCAGGGATTTCATTTGGTCAGACGGTTCTGAAATATCCACCAAAAGTGATCATAAATCCTGCTGATAAAACCATCAATTCACAATGGCAGGGTAAAAAGGTTGCTTATCTTGGCGATTCGATGACACAACGTTCAAAAAACGGAACGAATACAATTTATTGGGAATATCTGACTGACTTACTCGGAATTGAACCATATGTTTACGGTATAAGTGGTAATCAGTGGAACGGCATCTATCAACAAGCTGTTAAACTACGTGAGGAGAAAGGAACAGATGTAGATGCAATCTTTATTTTTGCAGGCACCAACGATTTTAATCATAGCATTCCGTTAGGTAAGTTTTTCAATGAACCAACAAAACCAACCAACCACAATGGTACTATCGTAAATAGAAAATACCGGACTATTATTGAGAGCGATTCAACTTTTTGCGGACGAATCAATAAAGTGATGACTTTTCTGAAAGCTAATTTTCCTGATCAGCAAATTATTATCATGACTCCAATTCACAGAGGATTTGCAAAGTTTAGTGAAAATAATGTTCAGCCCGAAGAAAACTTTGCCAATGCTGAAGGTTTGTATATCGACGACTATGTTAATATCCTAAAACAGGCAGCCTTAACCTGGGCCGTACCGGTAATTGACCTTTACTCGTTAAGTGGTCTCTACCCGCTCTCAGACTCACATACTAAATATTTCATCAACAGTGATACCGACCGCCTTCATCTAAATGCCGTTGGAAATTATCGTCTGGCAAAAACCATTCAATATCAATTGCTAACATTGCCCGCGAGCTTCTCGATCCAGCAAGAGAATTAAATAAACTTTCTGTCAACATCAGATTTATACAAAGCGCTGCTCGAGGCCAGAGGTGCAGTAACTGAAATGCTATAAGCAGAAATGAATGCGGGTTTCACAGGTGTTGACTTCTTTCCCCATTGTGGTTTTATATCTACTTTATTTCCAATATAATACCAAATATATTTTTAAATGGAAATTTTATTTTCATTAATAATCCTGCACCATTCTTCTTGTTCCCTGTTTTCCCCTTAAAGTTAAAATTCTCTGGCACATCATTCGTAAAGGCTTGTGCAAACACTGAAGATATGCTTTCATCTGATATTCAAATATCTTCTTTAGAGGTTCGGGGATATAAAATCCCGACGGATTTTCCCGAATCCGACAGCACTTATGAGTGGGATAGCACTACAATGATATTGGTTATTGTAAAGGCGGGAGGTAAGCAAGGGATCGGTTACACTTACGGAAGCTCTGTCACAGCCTTTTACATTGAAGATAAACTGGAACCGGAGATTACAGGGAAAAATTTTCTGCATATTGAATCGCTTTACCAATTGCTGCTACAAAAAATACGAAATGACGGCTCTTAGTAAACCGGAGGATTAGATTTCAGCCATTGTTATATGAAATATCTATAAAAGCTGGTGAAAGGTTTTCTTCCAGCAATAAGAGTTCCAATGAAAAACACTCATCATTGCACGATTAAAACTTGAATTATGGAACACGAAAATCACAAAATGGGCATGGCCACCCGCGGTGTTACACGGCCGATGATGAAACATGAAAAGGATGGTCATGATCAGCACGGAAAAGAAGGTCAACAGGATCATAACATGGAAATGAGCCAGGATGATCGTATGCAGATGCTACATATGCATCACATGCAAACACTTTGGATTTACTGGACGATTATACTTTTAGGTGTTTGGATGATCATGTCGCCGCTTACCTTCAGTTACGGCAAATCAGTTGTCGAACCCAGTGGAGGCCGAAGTGTATGGTTATCACTGGCTGACCGTATTATGGTTATGAAATGGAGCGACATCATCAGTGGAATCCTGCTGGTATTCTTTGGCTGGCGCTCACTTAAACCCAACCGTCCGGTTAGTGTGTGGATCATTTGCTTTATCGGGGTCTGGATCAGCATGGCTCCGCTCATTTTCTGGTCACCTTCGGCAGCAGCTTACTTAAACAGCACATTGGTGGGAATGCTCCTCATCACTCTAACGGTGCTTATTCCCGGAATGCCCAATATGATCATGTACATGAAAATGGGATCCGAGGTACCCCCCGGCTGGACATACAATCCTTCGAGCTGGGCGCAGCGGTGGATAATGATTGTCACCGGGTTTCTTGGTTTCATAGTATCACGCTATCTGGCAGCCTTTCAGCTTGGATATATCGATACCATGTGGGATCCGTTCTTCGGCAACAGCAGCGAACAAGTGCTGAATTCGGCCATGTCTCATTCATTGCCTGTTTCCGATGCAGGACTGGGTACCCTGGCCTATACCTTTGAATTCCTGATGGGTTTTATGGGGAGTCCTTCCCGATGGCGCACCATGCCGTGGATGGTGGCTCTCTTTGGTATTCTTGTTATTCCCCTTGGAATGGTCCATATCTTCCTGGTGATCTCACAGCCTCTTACCGTGGGTGCCTGGTGTACATTCTGTCTGTTGGCGGCAGGAATAATGCTACCCATGATACCTCTCGAAGCAGACGAAGTGGTTGCTATGGGTCAGCATATGAAAAAGGCCGTTAAGCGGGGCGATAATTTCTGGGAGGTATTCTGGAAAGGCGGGAAACCTTTCGAAATGAACAAAGATGAGCGTTCGCCGGAAATAATGGAATTACCTTCCAATTTTAAAGGTGTGTTCAATGCATCGGTTTGGGGAATGAGTGTGCCCTGGACATTATTGTTATCAGCTATGACAGGTGTATTACTGATGGCTGCTCCCGGAATTTTTGATGTGCCGGTAAAGTCCTCCGTTGCCGATGTAATTCATCTGTGCGGAGCCATAATTGTAGTCTTTTCGGTGATAAGCATGGGCGAAGTGGTGAGGTCACTGAGGTTTTTAAGTGTTCTGGCCGGACTAGCCGTTGCCGTGATCCCGTGGTTCACTGACAATCCGAATACCGGACTGAATATATTATCGACTGTAACCGGAATTGTTGTAGTCGCCCTCTCCATACCCAAAGGCAAAATAACCGAAAAGTATGGCACATGGGATAACTGGATAAAATAAAAGCATTATCCTGGCAGGTTCAACCCGCCGCAATACAAGTGCCCAGGGCACAGCCTTTCTAAACTGTATTAGGGCTAACCCTAATAGCTAAACCCCTAATAGCTAACATATGACAGATCAGGAAATAAAAAACAGGGTTAAAGATTTGCTTCATAAAAATATGGTGCAGGGCTATTCCCGCTCAACAGGAATTCACTTTCATTATACCAAGCCTTCATTAAAGCCTTATGCTTCCCAGTACTTCTGGGATACTTGCTTTCACTCCTTTATTTTCACAGCTTTGGATGAAGTGGATATGGCCACAAACCATATCAAAAGTCTTTTTTCCCTTCAGGAAGAAGACGGGTTCGTTGGGCATATCATCTATTGGAATAAGATTCTGCCCAACAGGATAACCGATATTTTCCAGTCGCGCCCTTCGTTGGGCATGAAATTGTTCCGAACACATTCGAGTGCTATGATCCAACCCCCTATTGTTGCACAGGCGGTGCAAAATATTTATAACAGAACCCACGATCTGAATTTCTTGAGGGAAATCTACCCAAAACTCAAAAAGTATTTCACCTGGCTTGCTGCCAATCGCGACTTTGAGGGAGAGGGCCTGCTTTCCATTATTTCTCCGTTTGAATCGGGTATGGATTGGAAGCCCTCATTCGACGAAGTTGTAGGTTTCGAACATGGAAAAGCCAACTGGAAACTCTTTTTGAAGATGGTGAATGTCGACTTGAAGAATTTCATACACAACTATGATTTGAAGGCTATTTACGAAAAAGGATACTTTATAGTTAAGGAAGCTGGATTCAATACCATTTATATTCAAAACCTCAGAATTATGGCAGAACTCGGTAAACTGGCAGGTGACCCCGAAAGTGACCGGTATGGTATTTTGGCTGAAAAAGTTCTGAAACGCTTGATGGAAGTGATGTACGATAAAGAAGACGAGGCCTTTTATGATGTTTACGGAAAGGATTACAAAAAAATTAAGGTGCTTACCCCCACCATATTTTACCCCGTGGTGATTGATGGTTTACCCGAAGGTTTGCGCAAAAAGGTTATCGACCGGCATCTTTTCAATAAGGACGAATTTGAGGCATCTTTCCCTATTCCTTCTGTAGCGAAAAACGATCCGTCGTTCAATCCCGAGCAATCGGTTTACATATGGCGGGGCCCTTCCTGGATCGTGTTTAACTGGTTTATATACCACTTTCTGAAGGATAGCGGCTATGAAAAAGAAGCTAATCTCCTGATTGGATGTATCCGCACCCTGATTGAAAAAAGTGGTTTCAGGGAATATTATAATCCATTTACAGGAGAAGGTTACGGCGCTACGGAGTTTACCTGGACAGGGCTGATAGTGGATATGCTGGAAAAAGAAAAAAATACTGGCTCGAAAAAAGAAATGTTAAATGCAACTTTTTAAAGAACAGAACTAAATACGATCTGTTCTTTTTATGTAATCAGACTTCTGTTAAAAATCCAACTTTCAATTGATTATGAATAGCGTATCAATATCCGTCACGGTTAATATACCTGCAAATCAGGCCTTCCATATTTTTGTCAACGAAATTAACCTTTGGTGGCCTAAAGAATATACCTGGTCGCAGGATAAGTTGCATGATATTTACATAGAAGGAAAGGAAAACGGGTTATGTACTGAAATTGGCCCGTATGGATTCCGGTGCGACTGGGGCAGAGTAACTTTCTGCAGCGAGGGTAAAAGACTAGATCTTAAATGGCAGGTAAACCCCAAAAGAGAACCTGTGCCAGATCCTGAAAAGGCTAGTGATATTAATATTGAATTTTCGGCTCGTGACAATTTTACGTTGGTGGAATTTAAACACTTCAATTTTGAAAACCACGGAAATGATGCCGGACTCTATTGCGAAATGCTGAAAAGTGAACAAGGATGGCCATATATTCTGAGCTGTTACAAAAATCAATGTGAGAAAAACTATTTCAACCAGATGGCGGGCAGTTTAATTTCAAATTCATGATCAGGCAAAAATTATCCCGGCGGAATTTTCTGATGATGACTGGTGGAACCGGAGCTGCCTTGATGCTTGAACCTGCGCAGCAGTTTATACATAAGCTTATTCCTTATGTTAATCCTCCTATCTATCCCAAGCCAGGCGAATGGGCGTATTATTCCACTACCTGTCGCGAATGCCCTGCCGGGTGCGGGTTACTTATGTGGCACCGGGACGGCAGAGTTACCAAGGCCGAAGGTAATCCCCTGCATTCGATAAATAAGGGTAAAATATGTGCCCGCGGCCAGGCATCTGTTCAGGGAGAATATAATGCCGACAGATTAACAAAAGTACTTCGGAAGGATGAAAGCGGAATGTTGTCCCAAGTAAGCTGGGAAACGGCTTTGAATTCCATCAGAAAAGAACTGGAAGCCGGGAAACAGGCTCTGGTGATTTCCGACCTTCAAACAGGTTCGCTTAAAGAAGTCATGACCAATTTTACACGACAACATGGTGGAACAGCTCCCCTGATGTACGAGGCGCTCAACTATGAATCGTTACGTAAAGCTAACGAGGAATTTTATGGCAACAGGCTTATCCCAAGATATTCCCTGGCGAATTGCGATCTGGTCATCAGTTTTGGCGCTCCTTTTTTGGAAACCTGGTTATCTCCGGTTGAATATGCCCGCGATTTTGCTGAATTACACCATTTCCGCGATGGGTTTATCGGAAAATCTGTTTACATAGCTCCTGCTGAAACGCTCACAGCCACCAATGCCGATGAATTCATCGTTTGCAAACCAGGTCGCGAAGCAGGAATTATCCATCAGGTGATCCGGCTGATTTCGCAAGGAACCGGTTCAGAATTCAATCTTTCCAACCTACCGGATTCTGATCTTACTAAAGAGGAAACTGCTATCGCCCAAAAACTTGGCACTCTGCTGTCCTCTGCCCTGGCTCCTGTTATTCTCGCGGGAAACCCTGCTGATGCTTCACGCGAAGGTATTAACACATGTAAGGCAGCGGCTATGCTGAACGAATTGTTGGGCAATCAGCGGCGGATCAACTTCTCTCAATATCATGCTATTAGCAATACCGCTCTTAGTGAGGAAGTAACTGCATTCTTCAATAAGATTACCAAAAATCACATCCTGTTTATTCATCAAACCAATCCTGTTTACTCCATACCCGGTGTGGAAAAGATGATTGGCAATGCCGGGATGGTTGTTTTTATAGGGAACCAGCATTGCGAAACATCTTCCCTGGCTCATTGGGTTTTACCTGCCAATTATTCATTGGAAGACTGGGGAGACTACGAACCGTGGAAGGGAACTGTGTCGCTCATACAGCCAACCATGCAGCCCATATACGAAACCAAAAGCGCAGGTGATATTTTTCTTTCATTTTCCGGAGAAACAACACGCTCGTTTAAGGAAATAGTAGAT
>JAJYAG010000067.1 GCA_021779665.1 Bacteroidota bacterium
TCCGGATGCTGCTGTTATTGCAGGGGTTGCTACCGGAGCGATTGCGCAGGGTGCACTTGTGGCGCAGGAACTGAATCTTCCATTCGCTTATGTTCGTTCAGCTCCTAAGAAACATGGTATGGAGAATCTGATTGAAGGTGAGGTCCGGCCGAATCAGAAGGTAGTTGTTGTTGAAGATCTTATTTCGACCGGAAACAGCAGCCTTATAGCTGTTGAAGCTTTAAGGAATGCCGGAGCCGAAGTGTTAGGCATGGTAGCCATTTTTACATATGGATTCAGTACTGCTGAAGAAAACTTTCAGAAGGCAGGATGTAAATTGCTTACAATAACAAATTACGAACAATTATTAGAGATAGCTGTTCCTGAGGGATATATAACATCGTCGCAATTGGGCCTTTTGAAGGAATGGCGTATGAATCCTTCGGGCTGGATGCAGGAGTAAAAACAAATTTTATGGAATCGACATTTGAAAGTAAGATTGGTAAGGTAGCACTGCCTTCCGAGAGGATTTATAATTTTATATCCGACTTTAATAACCTAAAAAATTATATACCTGCTGATAAGATAAGTAATTGGCAGTCAACTGAGGACTCGTGCCATTTTACCGTTACAGGAATGGGTGATGTCGGGTTGAAGATTATAGAAAAAACACCTTTTAGTCTGGTGAAAGTCGCAGGTGATGGTATGGCGAATCATCATTTTAATCTGTGGATACAATTGAAGGAAGTCGCCGATAGCGATTCGCGCGTGAAAGTCACCTTAAAGACTGAACTCAATCCTATGATGAAACTGATGGTTGCCAAGCCCATCCAGAAATTCCTCGATATGCTGGTTGATTCATTCGAAAAGATGGCATTTAGCTGATAAATGGTTTAATAGTCGACAGACATCAGTCGGCTTTTTTCATTGATTTGGCTGTTAGCTGTCGTCTGCAGTCTGTGGACTAATTGGCATTCATCTTACGACTTACGACTAGATACTTACGACTGCTTTATAAAACGTACTCGATCTCCTTATAGCCGAATCGCAATATTTCGCTTTTATCGTTTTTAAAGATAAGTTCTCCTGTAGGTTCTACCCCTTCGATGGAGCCTGCGACCCTTTTCCCGTTAACCTCGAAGAGTGAAAATTTCTTGTATCTGTAAAGTAAATTCAGATAATTCTCGTCAATTACATCGAAGTCCTTATTTTTCAATAATCCATAGCGGTATTCCAGAATATTGGTAAGGGTTTCAAGAATTTCGTCCAGATCTTGTTTTGATTTGGTAATCTTTAGCAACGAAACCGGATTTGGCAGGTTCGAAGGAAAGTCTTTTTGATTGACATTCAGTCCCACACCAATTATTGATGCTTTTATGTTATTTCTTTCAATTGTATGCTCTATGAGAAGGCCTGCAATTTTTTTGTCATCAACATATATATCGTTTGGCCATTTTATTGACACATTGTCAGTATATAGTCCAACCAAATCAGCCACCGCAAGCGAAATTACTTTTGAAATGTAGAATTGATCGGAGGCTGCAAGGAATTCGGGATATAAAACAAAAGAGCAGGTTAAGTTTTTACCGGCTTCGCTTTGCCACTTATTCTGTCCCTGGCCACGTCCTTTGGATTGAGATTTGGCAATAATTACCGAGCCTTCAGGGAAACCACGGTTAATATATTTGGCAGCCAGAATACTGTTGGTGGAGTCAACTTCGTCGAGCCGCACAATTTGCTTATTCTTAAATAAATTTCCCATAGGTGTATTGTTAATATTTTAATAAACTTTCAGCCAGTTTGTCGTGTTTATATCGTTGCACGGTTTTTGACCTTGAAGCCTGCAAATTTACTGATTTATCGCGGACAAAATGATATTGTAAAATTCATTACATTTGCGAAAAGTTGATATTTCAAGGTTTCTTTTTGAAATTGAGATAAATAAAAAAGTAATTTAGCTATTTTAATTGTTGTAGTAAAAATTTAAAAACAAAAATATAGAGTGAAGCAAAAGAAAAAAGCTGTCTCGGATAAAGTGATAGAGTGTATTGTGAAGGGGATACAGGAGAAAAAGGGTAAAGAAATTCTGAGTATAGATCTTTCAAAATTAGACAATGCCGTTTGCAGGTATTTTATAATTTGTCATGGGGATTCGAACACACAGGTGAATGCAATAGCACAATCCATAGAAAAAAGGATGCAGGAAAACCTGCACGAAAAAGTATGGCATAGCCAGGGCTATGAAAATGCACAATGGATTCTACTTGATTATTTTGATTATATGGTTCATATTTTCCAAAAAGATACAAGAGAATTTTATAATTTGGAAAGCTTATGGGCCGATGGCCAAATTGAGCATTTTAATGAGATTTCTGTTAATTAGATATTATAGTTTAAACGATGGCGAATAAAAATTCAAATAACAATAGTACCAATAAAGATAAGGGCAATTCCTCACAACCACAGAACGGCGGAGGTTTGAATTCGGGTAATAAGCCTAAATTCAATATTTACTGGATTTACATTCTTATTGGGTTATCATTTTTTGCTATTCAGTACTTAAGTATGAGCAACAAGCCACTTAAGACAACTTTTACTGCTTTCGAAAAAATGATGCTCGATACCGATGTTAAAAGGGTGGTATTGATCAATAATCAGCAAAAGGTTGAAGTTTATATTAAGGATGAAAAGCTCAAAGATCCGAAGTATAAGGCTCTCAATGATAACAGCTTTATGAATTCCGTTTCTAAATCGGGGCCTCATTATGTTTTCACCATTGGAACCACCGATGGTTTCGAAAAACAGATGAAAGAAATTAATGACAAACTTGGTCCTAATAAAGTAGAATTAGAATACGATTTCAGAAAGGATATATTCGGAGATCTTTTGGCGTGGGTACTGCCTATTGTGATAATTGTCGCTTTCTGGCTCTTCATTTTCCGACGAATGAGCGGAGGGGCAGGCGGAGGAGCCGGCAATATTTTCAATGTTGGAAAATCGAGAGCCCAGATTTTCGATAAGGAAACCACCGCTAAAATAGATTTTAAGGATGTTGCAGGTTTGGAAGAAGCAAAACTCGAAATTAAAGAAATTGTCGACTTCCTCAAGAAGCCTAAAAAATATACCGAGTTGGGAGGTAAAATTCCAAAGGGAGCCTTGCTTGTAGGTCCTCCGGGTACTGGTAAAACCTTGCTTGCAAAAGCTGTTGCTGGCGAAGCCAATGTTCCGTTCTTCTCCATTTCGGGTTCCGACTTTGTTGAAATGTTTGTGGGTGTGGGAGCATCGCGTGTTCGCGACTTATTTAAACAAGCCAAAGAAAAAGCCCCATGTATCATTTTCATCGACGAAATTGATGCTATTGGTCGTGCTCGTGGCCGTAACCCGAACTTTGGCGCAAACGATGAGCGTGAAAATACGCTTAATCAGCTCTTAACCGAGATGGATGGTTTTGCTACAAACACAGGTGTTATCATTTTGGCAGCTACCAACCGTGCCGATATTCTCGACCGCGCTCTTTTACGTGCCGGCCGTTTCGACCGCCAGATACATGTGGAATTACCCGATGTGAATGAACGAAAGGAAATCTTCCGCGTTCACCTGCGTCCTATCAAATTTGAGAAAGACCTGGATATTGACTTCCTGTCGCGTCAGACTCCTGGTTTTTCGGGAGCCGACATAGCCAATGTTTGTAATGAGGCCGCTCTTATTGCTGCCCGTAAAGATAAGAAGCAGGTTGAAAAACAAGATTTTCTCGATGCTATTGACCGCATAGTTGGCGGTTTGGAAAAGAAAAACAAAATAATTTCTCTGGCTGAAAAGAAAACCATTGCCTATCACGAAGCCGGCCATGCGACTATTAGCTGGATGCTCGAACATGCCAGTCCGCTGGTTAAGGTAACCATTATTCCCCGTGGTAAGTCTCTTGGAGCTGCCTGGTATTTGCCAGAGGAAAGACAGATTACCACTACCGAGCAAATGATGGACGAGATGGTAGCTACTTTAGGTGGCCGTGCCGCTGAAGATATTGTATTTGGTAAAATATCCACCGGAGCTTTAAACGATCTGGAACGTGTTACTAAGCAGGCTTATGCTATGGTTGCCTATTTCGGTATGAGCGAGAAAATTGGAAACATCAGTTATTACGATTCCACCGGTCAGTCGGAATATGCATTTACAAAGCCTTACAGTGATAAAACCTCTGAGACAATTGACAAGGAAGTAAACGAACTTATTGACAGGGCTTACAACAAAGCTAAGGAAGTGCTTCAGGACTATCGTGATGGTTTGGAACGACTTGCCAAACAGCTCCTCGAAAAAGAAGTTATTTTTAGCGAAGACCTTGAAATTATCTTCGGAAAAAGAAAATTTGCTATTCCTTCGCACGAGGACATTTCAAAAGTTCCTACAGCAGATGATGCCCCCGTTGAAACAAAAGTCGGGAAGGATGAAGAAGCTGCGTAAGCTTCATTAAAGGAAGTATTATCTTAAAAATATTAATTTTGAATAATTTCTTTAAGCGCACCATCACAGGAGCATTATTTGTGGTGGTGCTTATTGGTTCTATACTCTGGCATCCTGTTTCTTATGCGGTCTTATTTTCTGTAGTGGTTGTTCTGGGCCTTTGGGAGTTTTACAGTCTGATTAAAATTAAGGATATCCATCCTCAGAAATATATTGGAGTTATTGCGGGGTTATTATTGTTTCTGGCAACTTTCATAAGTGCACAAAATTACCTTCACTCGGGTTTGTTCATTTTATTGATTCCTGCTGCTGCGGGAGTTTTTCTTTTGGAGCTTTTCCGGAATAAACCAAATCCATTTCACAACATTGCCTTTACCATACTTGGTGTATTATACATTGCTGTTCCGTTTTCGCTTTTAAATTCCCTGGTATATCCCGATTATATTACATTAAAATACAATCCCGAGATTCTTATCGGTTACTTTGTACTTATCTGGACGAGCGACACAGGTGCTTATCTTACAGGAATAACCATTGGGAAACATCCCTTATTTAAGCGCATTTCTCCTAAAAAGTCGTGGGAGGGTTTTATTGGCGGAACGTTGCTGACCATTGCCATGTCGGTTCTGGTATCTCGTTTTTCGCACGAAATAAATGTTTATCATTGGGTAATTGTTGCTGTTATAATTGCTATTTTTGGCGTCCTGGGCGATTTGGTCGAATCGATGCTTAAAAGAAGCCTGGATGTGAAGGACAGTGGTAATTTCCTGCCCGGTCACGGAGGGATTCTCGATCGTTTTGATTCGCTTATCATTTCATCTCCCTTTGTTTTTACTTTTATTCAATTATTCACAAATTAAACTATGCGAATACACAAGGAAGGTCACCGGTTTATCATTGCAGTTTTGCTGATACTGGTAGTTTTTAACTCACTTATCTTCTTCTTTACCGGAATTATATGGCTGGTTTATGCGTGTAGCATCATATCTCTGGTAGTATTTTCATTAATTCTTTATTTCTTTCGCAATCCCTCCCGTGAGGTTGAGGAAGAACATAACACTGTTTTTGCACCGGCAGATGGTAAAGTTGTTGTAATTGAGGAAGTTCTTGAAGAAGAATACTTTAAGGATAAACGTATTCAGATTTCAATTTTTATGTCGCCGTTAAATGTGCATGTTAACCGGTATCCTGTAAGTGGTACGGTTAAATATTTCAAATATCACGAAGGAGATTACCTTGTTGCCTGGCATCCAAAATCGTCGTCGCATAACGAGCGCACAACAGTTGTACTCGAAGCTAAAAGGGGAATTGAACTTCTGGTTCGGCAGATTGCCGGGGCTATGGCACGTCGTATAGTTTGCTATGCTGTTGAGGGTGAGGAAGTAGTGCAAGGTGAACAGATGGGATTTATTAAATTTGGATCCAGGGTTGATATTTTTCTTCCGTTAAATGCCAAAATTAAGGTTAAACTTAACGAAAACGTACAGGGAAACCGCTCTGTTATTGCATTGTTGGATTAATAAAAGATTTACGAGTCTTTTATTATTGTTTTTATGATTTTTTTCTTAAATTTGGGCAAACATTAAAACATGCGAATATGAAGAAATTGATTTTAGGATTTGCGTTAACACTCTTCTTGGGAACAATGACTGTGTCGGCAAATTTCGATAATCCCCCAAAGGATAAAGAAGTTAAAAAGACCGAAACCACTAAAACAACAGCTACAGCTGATAAAAAGACCTGCACTCAGGCAACAGCTGATAAAAAGTCGTGTTGCTCTGATAAAGCAACAGCCAGCGCAGAAAAAGGTTGTTGTAAAGGAAAAGCAGCTGAAACAGCAAGTACAAAATAAAATTAAGCCTCAGGAAACTGGGGCTTTTTTATTAAATTTGCCTTTATTTTTTTGGATTATGGAAGAGAACAGAATTTTGGAGGTAAAGAAAGATATTAATTGGATTGGAGTTTTGGATCCCGATTTGGTTACATTCGATATTGTAATGGAAACTAAATATGGAACTACATATAATTCCTATTTTATCAATGCTGAGAAAAAAGCAATTGTTGAAACGGTGAAAAGGCCGTTCTGGAATACTTATCGCCAGAAAATTGAAAAGCTTACAAATCCTTCCGAAATCGAATATATTATTCTCAATCATACCGAGCCTGACCATTCCGGTTCGTTGATTTATATGCTCGACTTTGCACCCAATGCAACTGTTGTAGGTAGCGGACAAGCCTTAAATTACCTGCAGGATATTACCGGACGTCCTTTTAGATCCCTCAAAGTAAAGGATGGCGATACCTTAAGTCTGGGTAACAAAACACTAAAATTTATTGGTGCACCCAACCTTCACTGGCCCGATACAATCTATACCTACGTTGAAGAAGACAAGGTGCTGTTTACCTGCGATTCATTCGGAGCTCATTATTGTCATGGCGAAATGTTCGACGATAAAGTTGGAAATTACGACGAAGCTTTTAAGTATTATTTCGATGTAATACTAAAGCCTTTCAGCAAATTCATGATCAAAGCAATAGAGAAGATTCGTCCTCTTGCTATTGATACAATCTGCACAGGTCATGGCCCTATTTTAAGGTCGAACTGGAAACATTTTGTTGATTACAGTGAGGAACTGGCTAACGAATATCTCTGTACTACAAATCTGAAGGAAAAGAAAGTGCTGGTCACCTATGTTTCTGCTTATGGTTTTACCAAAGAAATGGCCGAAAAAATAGGAGAGGGGATCTCTTCAGTGGATGGCATGGTTGCCGAACTGGCGGATATTGAAAATATGCTTCTTGGCGACCTGGAAGAGAAACTTGTTGCCACAAATGCTGTAATTGTTGGCTCACCAACTATCAATCAGAATACGTTGCTTCCCATCTATAAATTATTTTCTGTTGTAAATCCTATCCGCGACCGGGGTAAACTTGCGGCAGCTTTCGGATCCTATGGATGGAGCGGCGAAGCAGTTGGAATTATCGAATCCAACCTGCGCGGCTTAAAGTTCAAAGTCATACAGGAAGCCATTTCTTCCAAATTTTTCCCGCACGAGCAAAAGGCCCAGGATTTCATAAACTTTGGAAAATGTTTCGCAGAGCAAATGATGCTGGCCAAAGTTGACGAAAAGGAATAGAAATTCTAATAAATTTTTACAATTCTGCGCCCGTGAAATTCATGGGCGGGAATTACTGTCTGAAGAGCAGAGATGTTCTCGTAAGTAACTTTCCCCGCTACCAGAATCGAAATTCTGCCCATAGATCTGTTAATCAACTCTTTTAAAATATCCTGACCTTCCAGGGCGGTATCCTTAGTTCCCGAAGTAAGAATCCGGGTAATTCCCAATTCAATAAGTTGCTCTAAACCCTCAAAAGGATCGGCAAGCTCATCGAAGGCTTTGTGGAAAACCGTTTGCATGGGCTGGGCTAATATTACAAGTTCCCCTGTTTTTTCAATATCAATTTTCTTTTCTTTTGTAAGCAGGCCAAAAACAACCCCTTGGGTACCTAATTTTTTGCATATTTCAATATCCGATTTCATAATTTCAAATTCCTGATCGGAGTAAACGAAATCACCTCCACGAGGGCGAATCATAGCCGCTATAGGAATATTTAAGTCTGCAAGGCACATCTTAATTGTACCATATGAGGGAGTAGTGCCTCCAACTGCTAAGTTTTCGCACAATTCAATCCGGTTTGCTCCGGCAGTTTCAGCTTTTCTGGCTTCGGAGTAATTTTCGACACAAGCTTCTAAAATCATGTATTGTATTTTGATTCTTCAAAAATCGGTATAATTTTATAAATAAATCGGACAAATTAAAAGAATGATGATGAAGTGTTGTGTTAAGTTTTTGGTGGGTTTTGTCCTGATATTTCCGATTGTATTTTCTTGCAGCGAGGAACAGCCTCCTTCCCGAAAAAGAATAACCGAAAATATAATTGTCGTGATAATTGATGGCGCCCGATATTCCGAAACCTGGGGCGATACAACGAAGTTGATCATGCCATATCTTCACGATTTGTCCAAATTTGGAATCATTAATACAAAATTTTATAACAAAGGTCCTACTTATACACTTGCAGGGCATGTAGGCGTTACAACAGGAAATTACCAGGAAATTGATAATTCCGGTAAAGAATTACCCAAGAAACCATCATACATTCAAAAATATAACCTCACCACTCAAAGCGAGAAGGAGCGTTCGTGGATAATTGCAAGCAAAGACAAGCTTGAGGTTTTAAGCAATACTCTTGATACCAGCTTTTTCAATAAAAACATGCCTTCCGTAAATTGTGGCATAAATGGGTTAGGTACTGGAAACCGGGCTGATAGTGTGACATTTAAAGTACTTCTTGAGACACTCTCTGCCAAATATCCCAAACTTGTTCTGGTTAATTTTAGTGAACCTGATTATTCGGGTCATAACAACAACTGGGGGAAATATATTGAGTCAATTAGAAGAGCAGATCTATATGTATATCGCATTTGGGAATTTATTCAGTCCGATCCGTTTTATAAAGATAAAACTGCGCTGTTTGTTACCAATGATCATGGCCGTCATTTGGATGGAGTAGCCGACGGCTTTGTTTCGCATGGCGATGGATGCGATGGTTGCCGGCATCTGATGTTTTATGCATATGGTCCCGACTTTAAAGAAGGCCGGATTCTTGACAATGAAAGAGAATTGATAGACATACCTGCCACGATTTACAATCTCCTCAGGCTCGAGAGCATTGATGGACAGGGAAAGGTGATGGAAGAGTTATTTAAGTAGTTTTATTCTGAAATATTCATAGAAGCTGGTATAACTTTAAAATGAAGACGCGATCTTATTTTTCTTTAATCATCATTTTTCTGCTGATTGGCTCTCTGCTGGTTTCAATGTTCAATGTAAAATTCTGGAAACAGGAAGGGCAGGTTATCAAATGGGATGTGCTTGAATATTATGGGTACCTGCCGTCTTTTTTTATTCATAACGATCTCTCTCTAAAGTTTACAGATGAACCCGGTGAGGATTGGGGCAAAAAGTTCTGGACTTTGGCAGCACCAAATGGCAACAAGGTTTTTAAAATGAGCATGGGAATGTCCATGATGTATGCTCCATTTTTTGGGTTGGCTCACCTTTATGCAAAACTAACCGGTGAAGTTGCTGATGGCTTCACCCCTCCCTACAAGTTTGCACTGCTGATGAGTTGCTTGTTTTACCTGTTTTTTGGACTTCTCTTTTTAAGAAAAGTATTATTGATCTTTTTCAACGATATAAATACTGCGATAACATTAATTGCTATTGTTGCAGGGACAAATCTTTGGTATTATGCAAGCTTTGAGGCTCCAATGTCGCATGCTTATAGTTTTTCGTTAATTTCTGCTTTTATTTGGGTGGTTATTCAGTTTTACAGAAAACCAACTTTTTTTATAAGCATTATTCTGGGATTGATATATGGATTGGTTTGCCTAATCCGGCCTTCCAATGCAATCATTGGCGTTGTTTTTATTTTGTATAATGTTACAAACTTTCAACAGCTGAAAGGAAGATTTGGATTTTTAGTTACCCGCTACAAGGAACTGTTAGTTATCGCCTTTATGTCCTTTCTTGTTTGGGTGCCCCAATTGTTATACTGGCACATGCAAACGGGGAACTGGCTATACTATTCATATCCGGAGAATGAATGTTTCTATTTTCTGAGCCCGCACATTGCCGATGGACTTTTCAGTTATAGAAAAGGGTTGTTTTTGTATACTCCGCTGATGCTTATTGCTGTTATAACTATTCCCCTTACCTGGAAATATGCACGATCCTTCTCATTGTCCTTGCTGGTGTTTGTGCCCTTGAATGTATGGATTATCTTTTCGTGGTGGTGCTGGTGGTACGGAGGGTGTTTTGGTCAGCGGGCTTTTATTGATTCTTTCGCCCTAATGGCGTTTCCTTTTGCATCCTTAATAAAATGGCTTACCAACGTGCAACCTGTAAAAAAATACCTGGGCTATACAGTCATTTTCCTATGCACTATTTTAAGTGTTTTCCATACAGCCAAATATTATTATGGTTCTATTCACTGGGATAGCATGACACGCGATGCTTACTGGGGATCTTTTACCCGTTTAAGGCCCGGACCGGAATTTCAAAAACTACTGAAAGAACCTGATTACGACAAAGCAAATAAGGGTGAGGATGAATATTAGACTTCTCTGATTTTTGACTGGAAATGGATGATTACCAAGATGGTCAAAAGAAAAGGGATTAGCCAGATTACCCTCGACTGATAGCGATCCACCACAGTTGACAAACTACTGCAAACAGCCGCATTTAAAATTATTGCCAGGCAAATTATCGTTGTAAAATGCAATATATTTCTGCTCTGTATTTTTTGCCGGTGAAGTGAAATCAGAATTAACGGAATGAGCAGTAGGCTCAGAATTACTAAAACAATCTGAATTTTGCTTGTTGTGTTATAATAAAGGATCTGCCTGAATTGGGAAGCGTTTGTATATCCTTTCAACTGATGTGGGTAAAAACTCTTTATGGTTTCATAGGGAGCTGAATTTTCAGCCATTGGCACCAAAACCCCGATTTTGAAGTCTTTAAGTTGCAGGTAAGTATCCTTCAGACTTATTCTGATTAACTTTTTCAGGTATTTTGGAGATGTTATAATATCGTGGATCAATAATCCATATCCGGCATCTTTTTCAATCCAGCAATTGTCCCATCCGGATTTCAAACATTCCCCCCTGTAAAGAGGACTGGTTGGCTCCCAGGCAAACATGTAACCATAAGCTGGAAGACTGTCCTTATAATTACAAAGCGAATAGCTTTTTTCCGCACAGTGCTCGTTTAGATACTCAGTTACAACTCCGGTTTCAACAAGACGCGCCATTAAAGTAACGTTTTTGCATCGGGAAACCGAAAATTTTTCTCCATAGGCCGCATTAATAATGGGAATCGTAATCCAGCCGGCAAAAACCATTGTTATTAAAAGGTAATTCTTATGTAGGGGGAGGATCTTTTTAAAAATATTGAAAACCAGGATGAAAATAATAAGCAGGGTTGCAGTTACCAGGATTGAGAAATGACTGGTAACTGAGAAAATGAATACAATCCAAAGGAATATTTTTACTGCTGTTTTAAGTTTTTTCCCAAAGAGCAGGATGAAGACAACTAAGGGCATCCATGCAGCAAATATATCGGGCATTAACTGACTGGAATAATTGGCAACACTTGTAGTAAGACTTAGAAGAATAGACAAACCGCAAATCCATGCATATTTGTGTTTAACTTCAAAAATATTCGTTAACAGAAGGGAAAAGAGATAAACAAGAATTAAACATTGAACGAAAATTGTAATCCAAAGTGATACGTTCAGGCTTGTTATGTTCAGGAATAAACTATAAATAATAGGTCGGTCAACAGGTATTGAGTTTGTTTGGGCAGCAGCAATGTAGGTGCCCGAATCAGAATAAACCAATGGAAATCCGTTGATAATTGCCGGACTCATAAGTGCAAGAACTGCCATTAAGGTCAGGCTGACATTTGCAACCCATGAGTTTTTAGAAGATTTCTTTAAAAAGGTTTTCATAATTTTAATAGCTTAACTTCAAACTGCCTGATGTAAGCTTCATTTTTATCTTTGTTCCACAAGTAGACTTTTAGCTTCTCTCTTTTACCTGTAATTTCAGGTAAAAGAACCGTGAATTCAGCCTTGACTACGGAATCAGTTTTATGAATACTGAACGATTGGTAAAATCTGGCTTTCCTGGCATTGCCCACTGAAACCGCAAGAATCATGGGTTTCCCACTGCTCATTAAACTTATATTAAGTTCATCACCATCACTCCAGATTTGTTTATCAAGAGCCAATTCCAAAAGTTTATAATATTCCTGATTACCGTTGATCCGAAAGCCTTTTTGACCCTCGAAATTCTGATGATTGAGGGTTATTTCTTTGAAATTCCTACTTACGTTCAGCAAGCTGTCGAGGATGTTCCGGTTATTGTATTTTGAGGCCGTATCCAACCGTTCGAAAAAGCAGAGCTGATATTGTCCTCCACCTGCAACAAAAGGTTTATATGGTCTTATTACATGTATGAGCTTGTAGAAAGGATTGTCAATAATTGAAGACAAAGGGAAACGCCCGTCGACAGCACTGAAGTGTGCGTCCCAGACCACTATCTCACCAGGCTTAACGAGGTTTTCAGGCTGATTCCGGTCAGGTATTCCTTCGGCCATTTTCGATGTATCGTAGGGATTTGCATTCTGGACAAAATAGAAATAGTTATCCCACATATAATATTTACGATTCCTGTAATGCGAGGATTGAAACCATTCAGCTGCCCTTTTTACTGTTTTATCCTTCTCCGTTAATCCAAGAGGGATTTCGTAAACTTTAAAAGGCGTTATAATTACAAAAACCGTAAATCCTGCAATAATCAGTTGTCTCAATATCCTCAGGGAAATGCCATCCACCAGATAGTTCAGTCCTATGAGTGCAATAATTGCGAAAAGAGGAGCTACACCGGCCATAACCCTTAAAAGACCATATGAGCTTATTCCTTTCCACCAGACATAGGAATGGGAAGCATAATATACCAGTATTGGAGCAAGTATTACAAGAATTGCATCAGTAAGAGATATACTTATATGGGAATTCAGGCTTCGCTTTTGTGGAATAAAAAAAATAATTCCTGCAATAAAAAGAAGTGTTACCGGAATACCAAAAACAGCCTTATTGGATCGCACAAAGTGAAGGAGCTCCCCATGGCCATAGATATCAAGAGTTCCTGTGTAAGGAATATGGGTATAAAGCCAAAAGAAATCGTTAAAGTAGAAACCTCCAACAATGCTGTAAATAATGGTGGCAGTCAGCATAAAAGGCAGAGCTTTCCAATTTTTATGATAGAGGAATGCAAAAGCAAAAAAAGGCCAAATCACAATACCTTCGGTCCGGACAAGCGGAAGAAACGAGATAGCTACTGCCGCCCAGATGTAATTCTTCCGCAGGAACAGGTAGGCCGCAAAGGTTAGCATGGCAGCAAAAAGTATCTCGGTCATGCCACTCATGAGCATAGTTGTATAAACCGGAGTAAAAAACAGAATAACTATGATGAGAATATTTCGCCGGAGTTGCATGAGTTGAGTCATCCGGTATAAAATTATTGCGGTAAATGCTCCAACAAGTATATTGAAAAGCTTTACCCCGGGATATCCAAGTTGGGCAAAGGGGGATGCAAGCAATGTAAAAAAAGGTTTAGCCCAATGATCCAGCAGAAGTTCGGGATGCTGAAAGGAATATCGTGCGAACCGGTAATGGACAATATCATCGGCACCACCATAAGAAAGAGGCATTAAAAGAGCAAGAGCAAAGAAAATTGCAGATAGAATGAATAAGAGTATATAAACTCCGTATTTTTTCAGAAAAGAAGGAGTTTCCGGATGCGTTTTCATTTTCTGCAAATCAAATTGTACTTCAAAATGCAAAATATT
Organism: Bacteroidota bacterium; assembly: GCA_021779665.1. Taxonomy (GTDB): domain Bacteria; phylum Bacteroidota; class Bacteroidia; order Bacteroidales; family JAAUTT01; genus JAAUTT01. Next base: position 13,920 of record JAJYAG010000067.1, read on the forward strand.
GCCTTCAGTCCATCCCTCCAGTTTATTTTCTTCCCTTCAGAAAATGTCCGGCCATAATACGATATTCCAACTTCGTAAATTCTGATACCCGGTACACGTGCAATTTTGGCAGTCACTTCGGGTTCAAAGCCAAAGCGGTTTTCACGAAGCCGGATCTTTTTAATGATCTCTGTGCGGAAGAGCTTGTAACAAGTTTCCATATCGGTAAGATTGAGATCGGTAAGCATGTTGGAGAGAAATGTCAGAAACTTATTGCCTATACTGTGCCAGAAAAACAAAATACGATGGGGGTTTCCTCCGGCGAATCGTGATCCGTAAACTACATCGGCAAAGCCATCTAAAACGGGTTGTAGCAGGAGGTTATATTCTGCGGGATTGTATTCCGTATCAGCATCCTGTATAACAACAAAATCTCCTGTGGCACTCTCAATACCAGTGCGTATGGAAGCTCCTTTTCCTTTATTTTGACTGTGACTTATAATTAGCAAATCATTAAATTGCTGCTGAAATTCAAGTGCTTCATTCAGCGTGCTGTCAGTTGACGCGTCGTTCACCAAAATTATTTCTTTACTGATATTCTGAACCAGCTTTGTATTGTATACATTGGAAAGGATCTGCTTAATAGTAGCCGATTCGTTGTATGCCGGGATAATAACCGATAGTTTCATGCTTACATAATTATTTAAAGGCCTTATGAACCCCGAAGAGCTCAGCGAAGCTAAATATCCATGATGAATCGCTCAACCTGGTGGGTGATCACTCCGGCTCATAGACATTTTATGCCACAGGTTTTGAAGCTACAATAATAAGCGAAAGTCCTATCTTTTGGAAACTTATCCTGGCAAAGAATTTAAAGAAGATACCAGGTCGTTTGAAAAATTCAACTTTACCTTCTACAAGGCTGGTCAAAATTGATGTGAATAAGGTTGAACCGACAAACACCTCTGGATTTTGGGCCTAATTGCTGGTAAAAGAAATCGGATAAATGGATTGTTGAACCATTTTGAATGACATTACAGAAAGGTTTCATTGTTGGAAGCATTCGACAGGCGAACTTATTGGCTGTACCAATATTATTCAATGTATTAAAATCTGTGGGATTGAAATCTTCGTTACCTGTGTACAGAAAACCAGGAATTACAAGCAGTAATTCTTTACAAAGCAACGAATATAGAAAATATAGCTGAAGTTGGGTTATATTTCGCGATTAGTTAGAAAAGCCAAAGTTGTAATGTCCTATTCAGAAAAACTATTCTTTGCGAATCATAGTTCCATCTTCCAGTTCTTCATACTCGGGGCAGGTAAATACCATGTAACTTATAATTCCAAATGAAATTAACGATATTGCTACCCAAAATAGCACTTGCATCATCATCGAGCCCATTCGTCAATAATTTTTAATCGTTTGTCAAATATAAAAATTATTTATCAACAATTATAATGCATTCGCATTTTTTTTCATGCATTTCGTGTAATTGTAAATAGCATTTAGTCAAGGCGATAAATTAAACTTGAAATAATTTTTGACGAACGGAATAAAAAAACAGAATCAGAATTGGAAATAAATGAAAGGCTGCAGTTCGGATGTTTTGAACTGATAAATTATAAGACAACTTACCAGTACAATTACAACTTTAGCATAAACAGGAGTTTTTATAAAGGTTCCGCGGTAAGCTTCTTTCCATCGTGTTGGCAACCAATGGATACCAAAGCCAAAAGCTAGTATAATGAAAGGGGTGGCATACTGGTAAAGAACCTGCATTGCCAGGGAAAGATCCAGCCGGGTTGCAATGTTACTTATTATCGAAAACGCTGTTTCCATGCTGTCGGCTCTGAAGAAGATCCAGGCAAAACAAACAAAGTGAAACGTGATTATCCATCCTGCGATTTTTTGCCACTTGGGTAAATATGTTTTATTGGGCAAAATTTTCAGAATTAATTTATTGATAACTAATCCAAATCCGTGCAATGCGCCCCAGATTACAAACTTTATATTTGCACCATGCCAAAGTCCGCCTAAAAGCATCGTAATTATCAAGTTTATGTAAGTTCTGAAGGTCCCTTTTCTGTTACCGCCCAGCGAAATGTATAGATAATCGCGTAGCCAGGAGGACAGGGAGATGTGCCACCTTCGCCAGAAATCGGTGAGACTGTAAGCCTTGTATGGTGAATTGAAATTTATCGGAATTCTGAATCCCAGCAGTAAAGCAAGTCCAATGGCAATATCGGTATAACCTGAAAAATCGCAATAAATCTGGATAGCATACCCGTAAACTGCCAGCAGGTTTTCAATTCCGCTGAACATGTGAGGGTTTTCAAATACCCTGTCGACAAAATTGAGTGAGATAAAGTCAGAAATAACCATCTTCTTAATCAAACCATTCAGTATCAGGAAAACAGCATGTCCAAACTCATTGGAAGAAAGGGTAAACTTTCGGCTGATCTGTGGAATAAACTCGGTTGCCCGCATGATGGGACCCGCAACCAATTGCGGGAAAAACGATTTGTAAAAGCCAAACTCCGCGATATTCTTTAGCGGGGGAATATAGTTCTTATAAACATCAATAATATAGCTGAGCGCCTGAAATGTAAAGAATGATATTCCTATCGGAAGTATAATACTTGCCACATCAAAATGGGCATGGAAAAGGTTGTTCCCTGCTGCAGCAAGATAATCCTGTACCTCGATGCGAAGACCAAATATTTTATTTACCCATTCAACAAGAAAGTAGGTGTATTTGTAATAAAACAGAATCAATAAATTCAGGGTAACTCCAAATATAAGCCAAAGTTTTCGTATGCCTTGCCGCGTAGCTTTTGACATTAACAGAGCAAGAAGGAAATTAAAAACAATAGAAAATATCAGCAGCAATACTAAAATTCCTCCGGTTTTATAATAGAAGAACAGACTTACCAGAAACAGGTACGCGTTTCGTATTGTAAGATTCCGGTAGCATAGCGAATAGATAAGATAAACCACAACAAAGTAGATCCAGAAGGCCATGTTTGTGAATAAAAATGGCTCATTAGGATTGTAAATGAATATGTCGCGGATTAAACTCATTTATTTTCTAGATCTTTAAGTTTAACAAATGCCTCAAAAAACAAAATGCCCTGATATTTATAGCCTTTTTTACTCAAATGTATTCCATCCTTAAACACGAGTTGGTTCCGGTACCAGTCGCGCACTGATCCCTGTCCTCCCATAACATTGTAGAAGTCCCAGGCACCACAATTATTAGCCAGTGCTGTTTCCTTAATCAACCGGGATGCATAGGGCAACCGGGGATTAGGAGCTTTTTTATTGTTAACCAGATGATCGCCGGGAGTTGTAAATATGACTGGGGTATTGGGAACTGCGCTTTTTACCTGCTTTACACATGAGCCCATCTGAACTTTGATTAGTGTAGAGTCAAGCCTGTAAAGGGCATCATTGGTTCCATAAGAGAATATAACGCAGTCGGGATTAAGAAACTTCAGAATTTCCTCAGTTCCATACATATTGAGAAAGGTGCCGAAAGTAGCTCCATTCAATCCAATGCTGGAGTATTCAATATCACATTTATCGTTTTCGAGCGAAAAGGCATAAACCCTTATTTTATTAAGTACGGAGGCATTACCAAATTCAAGTCTGAAGTCACTTTGCAGCGTGGGCAGCAAAAACGTTGAAACATACAGAGAGTCAGTTAAAGCGGAGCTTGATGAAGCATTTATTCCATTAACTGATAAATTTTGCAAAACAAGCGGACTATGAAAAATTAATATCTTATTAAACCGGTATCCTGCGGTGTCATTCAGGCTAATGGAAGAGTTAACCCCGTTAGCTGAAATGCAATATCCGGAAAGTGCAAAAATATCGGGCATATTTTTTCTTACTGATGTAATCTCAAAGTTGCCTTCTTTTTTAGCAAAAAGTTCATCAGGACCATTTGTACCCATAGCCCGGTATGGCATTGTTATTCCACGTGAGCAATTTTCCGCATTGAAGTAACTTAGTAAACGTTTTCTGACTTCTCCGGTAAAATAATCGGCCTGAATGTGTGAATCGCCAAAATGCAAAATTCTAAGCCGGCCGCCGTTTTTTGCCAGTTCCATTTTCTTTGCAAGTTCAAACCATGCCGAGCTGTCCGACGGCAGAATAATTTTATTAAGGTCATGCCTTATGAACGGGTATTGGGCCTTTATTCCGTGAACAAACAAGGAACTAACAAATACAATAATAAAGGTTATGGAAGGCTTATTCATCATCGCCGTTTTTCTGGAGGTACTTATTGTATTCGTTCATCAGCGATCTGTAAAACATCTCACCAATGATGCGTGCTCCCAATGCATTTAAATGCAGAAAATCTTTCTGGGCGAGTGCAGGTTTTGCAAAGACCCAGCTTGGCATGGAGTTTTCTCCACCCATTCCCTGGTATAAGTCCCAAAACACGCATCCCGAAGTAAATGCAGCACGTTTTTGTGCATCTCTTATTTTTACAACAGCCTCGTTGGTAATATATCCGTCGGGAGTATTTTGCGATATATCATTGACTCCAATCACAATGATGGGGATATTGGGTTGTGCTTTTCGAAGAAGGTTGAGTTGTCGCAGAAACGATCGTTCGTAATAATCAATATTTTTCGACATATTGATTACAGCATTTACGCCAAACTGAAGAATTATAAGTTTGACGTTAAGCTTATTCAGTACCTTGTGGAATGGCGACCGGTATATTCTTGTGAACTCCAGTCCCGAACTTCCTCTCAATGGTATATTATCCACAACAACACCCTCCCTGCTGTCAAGCGAGACCCCGTACAAGTCAGGCGAATCCTTACCTTTAAAAGTGATCTGCAGGTTTCGTGCTCCGGTCTCCACATTCCAGTCAATCATCCTGAAACCATTTTCCGAAGGCAAAATATCAGCATCGATTACCGTATCATTCTTTTTCAACTCGACAAAAAGCGGGGCGCGGTTTCCTCCAAACAACAGCCTGCATTTATTAAATTTCCAAGCTTTGGAATAAGTAATGTTTGGATTTTTAAGATAAATCCAGGCTTCAGATTCTTTTTCATTCATTACTTCTCTGCTGCTGAATCTGGAGAAACATCCCAAAATACCATATTCGGGCTCTTCATCCTTTTTCTTTGTATTTAAAATAGAGTAACGCGACCAGTTTGGCGATACATCGAAAACATAGGATATGGATGCGGGATTTACCGGTGTAACCGGGATTAAACCAACTCCACCGCCTCCGAATTGTTTTTGCATCTGATTCCGGAAGTAGGAAGTGATCCTGTCAGCTTCTATCTGAGAATCGCCATAGTGAAGTATCCGGATAAGTTCCGGATTTTGATCGAGGGTTTCCAATGTTGAAAAGAAAGGATTCAGCAAACTATCGCCATTCTCCGGATATTCCAGAGGCTGGATAATATTTCTGAGGGAATCATTTTTAACTGGTACTGGTATTTGCTTTATATGGGCAACAGTATCTTTTTTTTGCTGAATGTTTTTGGGTTCGGCCTTATCAGGCGTTTCGGCGGTATCTGCCAGCAGAATTTTCAGTTCGGAGATATCTTTGTATTGAGCCTGAGAATTCTGATTTTGAATTGATTTACGGGGAAGACGGATGGTATAGCCTAAAACAGAAACTTTAGGTTGCGGGAATAAAAAAGGTATCAATAAAATTACCGTCAGAATTACTACAAGGAAACCTGATATTTTGATTGGTTTCATGCAGGCAGCAGTAATTTTATTGATACCCAGTATATATTCAATTAATTTGACTTCTTAATTTTAATCTTCTGCCCGGGAACTACTTTACCATTACTTGATAAGTTATTCCATTTAATTAAGTCTTTGTCTGATACACCGGGATACTGATTAGCAATTTCCCAAAGTGTATCGCCCGATTTTACCTTGTAATAAATAAATTCTTCCTGTTCAAGTTCAGCCGATGCAGTCGTTTTGGGACTTTCGGGAGAGCTGCTTTTACTTATATTAGCAGCAAGTGCAGGCTGTTCACTATTACCCGAATGATTTCCGCCGGTACGGGGTACATAAACAACCAGGCGTTGTCCTGCCCTGATCATATTTTTATGGATGTTATTCCATTCTCTCAGACTATTGATGCTGACATTATACTTCAAAGCAATTGCTCCTAAGTTATCGCCTGAACGAACAACATAGTTAATTCTCTGACGGTTTCCAGGTACAGGTACTGATGAATAAGAACCTTTGCTGGCCGGATTGCCAAGGCGTAATTGTGCTATATTGAATGACTCATCTTTGTAAGCATAAATGGAATCTTCGTATTCAATAAAGCGTGTAGTATAATTGGCGGGTAAGCGCAATGGATATGTGCCCCACTGACCAGGAATGATGTCGAGTTTATATTGAGGATTGTAATCCCTGATTTGCTGTATGGGCATATTCAGTACACTTGCTATCTGCTGAAAATGTACAGTCTGATTGATCATTATAGTATCTGAAACCTGTGGAACGTCGATAAATTTAGGACTCAGGTTATGATCTTTATAAAAGTTAATTGCATAGGTTGCAGCAATAAAGGCCGGAACGTATCCTCTTGTTTCTCTGGGCAGGTAGTAATAAATATCCCAATAATTTTTCTTTCCTCCTGAGCGGCGAATAGCTTTATTTACGTTTCCAGGACCGCAGTTATAGGCGGCAATTACAAGAATCCAGTCGTCGTAAATGCGGTAAAGGTCTTTGAGGCAACGTGCTGCAGCATGTGTAGCAGCAATAGGGTCGCGGCGTTCGTCAATGTAGGTATTGACATTGAGATTATAGAGTTTGCCGGTTCCGTACATAAACTGCCACATTCCGGTAGCTCCTACTCTCGATTGAGCTCTTGGGTTTAAAGCCGATTCAATAACTGCCAGATATTTGAGTTCCTCTGGTAACTGGTATGAATCGAGAATCTGTTCAAAAATAGGGAAATAATATTCTTTCAGTCCAAGCATTACTTCCAGTTTATCACGCTTTTTAACGGTATAAACCTGTATGTAGCTTTTTACAATATCATTATAAGTTAATTCAATAAACGAAGGTATTTTCCTTAAACGATTGATGTAGAATGAATCGGGAATTTGCGGGAATAATATGGTGGTATCTGCATCCACCATCTGTAAGGTGTCGTCGCCAACAGATTCCTGAACATACCAGATGTTCATAAGGCTGTCGAGGTTTCTTTCAAAATTCGAAAATTTCAATTCAGCCGGAATGGTATCCTTGCCAATAGGGCTACCAACTGCCAGAGCTGCGTTAAAAAGAAATATTCCTACAATCAGTTGCTTCACTCTAATCATTCGTTTTAACGTTTAGGGGTTATTTTAAAATTTTAAACTAAGGCTAAGGCCAATATTACTTGTATTGCGAAAAGGCTGAATGTACGGATTAACATTTAGTGAAATATCTTCGCCCATATCAAAATAGAAGAAATGGGCATCAATATTTGCGTCGATAATATTAAGAACATAAACACCAGTTAAAATTAAAACATCCAAATCTCTCCATCGACGATAGAAGTCCTTGTAACTTTTCAGAAAATACGTTTTATCGTCAAAATTTTCAAGTCTGCGGATATTCTGAAAAGAATTCGTGTTTGGGTCTTTATCCGTATAATCGTTGTAGGCGTTTACGTACGTATTATACTTTTTGTTATAGTCAATTATAAAATAAGTTAAAGTTCCTAACGCTGCATAAATAATTGGCACTTTCCAGTATTTTTGGTTATAAACCTGTCCCATACCGGGAAGTATTGCTGACATAATAACAGCTTTTCTCGGGGAATGTTTTAAAACACTGGTGTCGGCAACAGCAATAGTATCCGTTTTAAGCTCCTGCGCGTTTAAGAACGGATAAAATATGAGAACTGATATGGTAAAAACAAGAAATCTTTTCAAATTAATTGGCGTTATCAATCTTTTGCAACATTTCTACAATCTTCTTCAGTTCATCGTCCGAATTGAAGGGTATCACAATTTTACCTGAACCTTTGTCAGTGCGAGATAACTGCACTCTGGTTTTGAAATAGGAGCGGAGATTATCGCGGTAATTCACATATTCAAAAGGTAAATCGCGTGCCGAACGCTTGTCAGGATTCTCAACCTCTTTGGGTTGGGTTAAATTCCTTACAAGGTCTTCGATATTGCGAACTGAAAGTTCTTCTTCAATAACGTGATGGTAAATACTTAATTGTTTCTCTACATCATCAATATTAATGAGTGCCCGGGCATGCCCCATGGTTATTTTCTTCTGACGGATGCCTGCCTGTATTTCGGCCGGGAGTTTTAGCAGCCTTAAGTAATTGGTAACAGTGGAGCGTTTTTTACCAACGCGGTCCGACATATTCTCCTGGGTAAGGTTACACTCGTCGATTAAGCGCTGGTAGCTGATGGCAACTTCGATGGCATCGAGATCTTCGCGCTGAATATTTTCTACGAGAGCCAGTTCCAGCATGGCCTGGTCATCGGCAACGCGAACATATGCAGGTATGGTATCGAGCCCTGCAAGTTTTGATGCCCTGAATCTTCTTTCGCCGGTAATCAGCTGAAACTTTTCACCATCGATTTTACGAACGGTAATGGGTTGAATAATCCCCAGCTGTCTGATAGAAGCAGCAAGTTCCTGCAAAGCTTCTTCATCAAAGTTTTTACGCGGCTGAAAAGGATTTATTTCAATTGCATGTATGTCTATTTCGTTGATGGAAGCTACACTCTCTGCCGGTTTGTTACTCTCAACATCTTCAATTAACGCACCTAAACCTCTGCCTAATGAGCTCTTTTTTGCAATCATGGATCTTTTGTCTGTATTATTTTTAGTTAATTACTTTTTCGCTGCTTTTCATTTTGGTCATTTCGTTCTTCTGGAGCATTTCCTTGGCAAGGTTGAGGTAGTTAACCGAACCTGTGGAAGCAGCATCGTAAAGTACAACTGGTTTTCCAAAACTTGGCGATTCACTTAATTTAATATTTCTCTGAATGATGGTTTTAAATACCATTTGCTGGAAGTGCTTTGTTACCTCGTCGACAACCTGGTTGCTCAGACGCAAGCGGGCGTCGTACATGGTAAGAAGAAAACCTTCAATTTCCAGTGCCGGATTTAAACGATTCTGAATGAATTTAATTGTATTGAGCAGTTTGCCTAATCCTTCGAGTGCGAAATATTCGCATTGTACGGGAATAATTACCGAGTCGGCAGCCGATAAGGCATTAACGGTTATAAGACCTAAAGAAGGAGAGCAGTCGATGAAAATAAAATCATAATCGTCTTTTACTTTCTCAACAACATGCTTCATTATTTTTTCCCTGTTAGGGATGTTTACCATTTCAATTTCAGCACCTACCAAATCAATATGCGAAGGAATAATTTCCAAACCTGGCACTTCCGATTTCAACGCTATATCCTTCGGATTTACATCATCAATTAAACATTCGTAAATACTGGTTTTAATTGTGCGAATGTCAAAACCTAATCCCGAAGTCGCATTTGCCTGAGGGTCGGCATCGATGAGCAATACTTTCTTTTCGAGAACTGCAAGACTTGCCGAAAGATTGATTGCTGTAGTAGTCTTTCCAACTCCTCCTTTTTGATTGGCCAATGCTATTACTTTTCCCATTTCGTTTGAATTTTTGTTTAATTATTAAATTACAAAAAACGGCTCAAAAATAAAATTATCTTACCACTTCCCTGGCAATATGGTTTTGCAATTGTAAACAACAAAAAACCATTTACCAACATTTTATTAACATTTTTTGAACACGTTTTCAGGTGACTATTGTTTATTAAAGGCTTGGTTTATTTTTTTACGATTTTGATTTCGAAAAGCTTGGGCCAGTTTTTTCCGGTGATAAATATGCGGTCTTTTTCCTTATCGTAAGCAATTCCGTTTAGATAATCGAGGTTGTTATGGTAATCCTCCGGCTTTAATACATCTTTCACAATAATTTTTCCGGTTACCTTGCCTGTAGAAGGCTCAATCTTAACAATGGTGTCCGTTGTAAAAACATTAGCCCAGATTTCATTATTAATAATTTCAAGTTCGTTCAGATTCAGTACCGGACCTTTATCGTCGTAAACTGCCATTTGCTTCACTTCGGTAAAATACTCCGGATCCAGATAATAGATTACTTCAGTGCCGTCGGTCATCAAAAGATATTTGCCATCGTATGTCAGGCCCCATCCTTCCTTCATGGGAAAATTAAACTTATTTACAAGTTCAAAGGTGTTTTTATCGTACTGAAAAGCTATGTTACTTTTATAAGTTAGCTGATACAGGTAGTTTCCAACACTTGCCAGACCTTCACCAAAAATATCCGGAGGAAGATTAAGCACCTTGATTCTTTCACCGGTTTCGAGCTTTACCTTCCGGAGAGTAGATTGGCCATTTTGTCCCGTACCTTCGTACATAACTCCGTCTTCGTACAATAATCCCTGCGTATAGGCGGTTTTATCGTGCGGATACGTTTTAACTACCTGTACATTATAATATTGAGGCTTGATATCCGATAAAAGGGATATTTTTACCTGGCGGCTCTCAATAGCGCTATCGGGGTAGTACGCTGTTAAAGTAATATTTTTGACTCCGGGAAGTTCGTTTTTGGTATTCCATACGAAAGGATTTTGATTCCGGGCCGCTGCAGGTAATTTCTTACCGTTGATTCTATAAACAACTGAATCTGCAGTTCGGGAAGAGTCCTGAAAACTATAGTTTATGGCAACATCCTGCCCGATGGTATAATTAGAATTATTCCCGGGACTGGTTAATACCAGACTTTGTTTTTCGGGCGCTGAATTGTCAGGTGCTACTACAGTTCTCTTTCCGGATTCCTGTTTGCACGAAAATGTAAGCAATAAAGAAATCAAAGAACCGGCAAATACTTTATTCAGAAGACTCATTTAAAAAGATTTTTTAATTTTTCGCCAAAAGACTGATTGTTCTTAGAGGTATCGAAACCATTGTAAGGACCCGGACTTTCAGGATTGTTCCGGTTCAGCAGATTCCAGATTGCCTGCCATCCCGGGAAACCACCTATATTGCGGTCGTCTATGTATATATCCGCATTTATTTTACGACTGATGGAATCGTCATAGACTTCTTCCGGATAGTTTTTATTCACTGCATAAAATTCCAATCCACGCTTTCTGCAGAATTCCACAGCCTCGTCGAGTTCCTTTCCGGCACGGAAAGTCCATAAAACAAGCTGGTATTGCTGGCGTTGTAGCTCTTTCAATGTTTCGATGGCGAAAAGTAATTCTTCACCAATCGCAGGATACTTGTGTTCCACAATGGTACCATCAAAATCAACAGCAATTTTCATAATGTTTCTTTTTCTGATTTTAGAAAGGTTCAACTTAGCTATAAACTTACCTTTAACTTAAGTAATGCATACTCTGCTTTACTCTTACGACCAGAAATATGCGGGGTTTCAAAAGATATGAACACCAAATGTTTCTTTGTCATTTAAAGGTTAATAAAAAAGGCCAATAAAGATACGGATTATATTAAAATTGGCAAAAGGTTGTTTTTTGTTGATGAAAGGTTTAGGAATTATTAACAAAAGCTATAGAAATTTGATGTACTCTTTTTAGAATTATTCTATCATATGTACACTTATCAATTCCCATTCTTTAATTAATTTTTACATTTGCAGCTCAAATTCGAAGTTATGTTTTTCAGGTCGAAAGTTTTGGTACATGTTCCTAATTTTATTACAATATTAAACCTTATTTCAGGTGCAATCGGGATTTTCTTTGTTTTTCAGGATAAAGTCATATGGGCTTGTATAATGATATACATAGCCGGGCTCTTCGATTTCCTTGATGGTTTTGCAGCCCGCCTCTTAAAGGCAACCTCTGAAATTGGTAAGTCACTCGACAGTCTTGCCGATGTGATAAGCTTTGGGCTACTACCTTCCGCTATTTTATATTACATCATTAAACTTATAATTTACCAGATAAATCCTGCATTCTCTCTTACAGGTGCATCAGTTGCCGAAATTCTTTTATTATCATCTTCGCTTCTGATAGTTGCTTTTTCGGCATTAAGACTCGCAAACTTCAATGTCGACACGCGGCAAAGTCATGGTTTTATAGGTGTTCCCACTCCTGCCACCGCAATGCTGATCTCATCATTTCCTTTTATTATTAATCAGGGAACTTTTGGTGCAGTATTATTAATGAAGCTATACATTATTATACCGCTTATTCTGGTACTTTCGTTACTGATGGTGTCTGATATTCCAATGATTGCCCTTAAGTTTAAAAGCTTCAGTTTTGCAAAAAACATTTATGTTTATCTGCTGATAATTATATCCGTCATCAGCATTTTACTTTGGGGAGTAACTTCAATTCCGCTGATATTTCTGGTTTATATACTGTTCTCGGTGCTGCAGGCAAAGAAAGAGAAAGTTTTATAAAATAAATCCTGCCGGAATTTCAGGTCAGTTATCATCCTTGTTTCCAATCATTTCAGGAATTCGTAAAAAAGTCGGTTGCCATTAATATTGACAACCGACTTTAATATTTTTCCTGTAAAGGTTTATTCAGGATTACTTTGAGTTTTTTCGAACCGTTTGATAAAAAACTGAACCGCGTAGGAACTTCCAAATATGAAAACCGGCCAGAAAAGCAGCCATAATATTTCTGATAGCATATCTTAATATTTATGATGTTCGTTATTTAATTCTTCTTCAGTAATTTTCGTTTTGTCAATTGCTTTCCATGCATAATAGATGTATGCAAAAACAAAAGGCACAAACAGAGAAACATAACTCATTGCAATAAGCGTGTACTTGCTCGACGAACTGTTTTCGATGGTTAAAGAACTTTGCAGATCGAAAGTTGAAGGATAAAAGGCTGTATTGTTAAAGCCTGCAATTAAAAAGAGCGAGAATACGGCAAGCACAGTTCCAATCCCTGTAAACCAGATTCCTTTGGTAGCAGCCTTAAACATGGCCATAAAAAGACCATAAAGCACAAGTACCACACCCAAAAGGAGAATTACCGTTACCACCGGCATGGCAAGCAGGTTGTGAAGGTATTTGAAAGGTTCCATGGAAACAACTTTCGTAACAGGATCGTAGGCAAAACCGTCGCGAACCAAAAGCCAGATAAGAAATGTAAGAAAAAAGAATAGGAAAGGAATTGCATTCAGCCAGAGTTGTTTGTAAGCTCTGTCAAGAATTGGCCTGTTGTTGATATTATTGATGAAGTAGAGTAACCCCAGGGTGCGTGCCAGAAAAAATACTGCAAGACCGAGCGAAAGATTATGAAGATTCAGAGCTGCTTCCAATCCGTGCGAAGCTACTTCCCAGCGTGAAGAATTTAAATCGCTCACTGAAAATAGAGATCCGGTAAAGAAAGTGGCCACTGCTGTTCCAATTAATATTGTACCCAGAGCTCCATTGATAAGCAGAAACGTTTCGTAAACCTTCTTACCCAGGAAATTCTGTGGTTTTGACCGGAATTCGTACGAAACCGCCTGGATAATAAAGCAGAAGAGTATCGCCATCCATACCCAGTAAGCGCCACCGAAACTTGTAGAATAAAACAGAGGGAACGATGCAAAAAAGGCCCCTCCAAAGGTTACAAGAGTTGTGAATGTAAATTCCCACTTGCGTCCCAGGGAATTAACCAAAATTGTACGTTCCATTTCGGTTTTCCCGATGTGTAGCAGAGTTTGGCCACCTTGTACAAACATTAGAAAAACCAATAAGCTTCCCAGCAGAGAAATAATAATCCACCAGTATTGCTGTAATGCTAAAAGTGATAACGATTCGAACATATTAATTTCCTCCTTCGGTTGGTCCTATTTTTATCTGTTTGGTCATAATCTTAATCTCGGCAATAAGCAGAGCGGTAAACACTGCAAAGAACAGCCAGAATGTAATCTGGACAGCACTTGCATCAATCTGCGAAACCGCTGCCACCGTAGGCAGATAATCCTGAATTACCCAGGGCTGCCTTCCCACTTCGGCCACAACCCATCCACTCTGGCTCGCTATATAGGCCAATGGAATTGAGAATAGCAGCAGGTACAGGAATTTCCGTTTCCTAAATAATGATCCTTTATAGATAAACCTTAGCACCAAAGCAAACATGATGATAAAATAGAATCCGAAGAGCACCATTATGTGGAAGCTGTAAAACGAAATTGGAACGTTGGGAATCAGATCCTTGGGATCATTTAAAAATCCATAGCCAAAATATTTAAAATAGTTTTCCTGGAAAGCAGGTTCGGCAAACTTGGCTTTTAATTGATTATACAATATAGTATCGCCGTTTTTCTTGGCGTCTTTAAACTCCCGTAATGCTTTTCGAGCAAGTTTGCCTCTGTCCATTTTTTCGGTAGCCGACATGATGCCCTGCTCTTTATTACCATCAACCAGATCGTTAATGCCCGGTACAAAGGCGTTTGGATCGAGGTAGGCCATGTAGGAGAGTACGTTGGGAATCTCAATTTTGATTTTGATATCCGACAAATAGTTTTGCGAAGTGCTGTCCTTTTCGCCGGGTATAACTCCAAAGGCCATAAGAGGAGCACCGTGGCTGCCATTGTAAAGCCCTTCAAAAGCTGCAAACTTCATAGGTTGTTTCTGTGCAACCAAACGGGCAGAAGTATCGCCCGAGAATGCCAGGAAAAGTGATGAAAGTAAACCAAAGACTCCTGCTACAATCATGCTTTTGACAGCAAATTGTTCGTTTCTTTTTTTGATCAAAAACCATGCGCTCACACCTACTACAAATACCGAAGCCAAAACATAGCCTGAAGTAATGGTATGTAAGAATTTGTTAATGGCAACCGGAGAAAACAAAACCTCCCAGAAGTTTAGCATTTCGTTACGTGCTGTTTCGGGGTTAAAATGCATCCCGGCAGGAAACTGCATCCAGCCATTTGCTACTAGAATCCATAAGGCTGAAAGATTTGCACCGAAAGCGACCAGCCATGTAGAAACCAGGTGAAACTTTGGACTCACTTTATTCCAACCGAAGAACATAACTGCGATAAAGGTGGATTCGAGAAAGAAAGCCATGATACCTTCAATGGCCAGCGGTGCTCCGAAAATATCGCCTACAAACCAGGAATAATTGGACCAGTTGGTACCAAATTCAAACTCGAGAATAATTCCTGTGGCAACACCAATTGCAAAATTAATCCCGAAAAGAGTCATCCAGAATTTAGTAATGCGTTTCCATTCAGGGTTTTTGGTTTTCAGATAGATAGTTTCCATAAAGGCAACTATAAATCCCAGTCCAAGCGTTAACGGTACAAATAGCCAGTGATACATTGCGGTTAATGCAAATTGGGCCCTGGACCAGTCTACCAGTGAGTAATCGAATTGCTCTGTCATTAATATAGGTTTTTATCTGGTTAATTGTTCAATAACATAGTTGCTTCTGTCCTTGTCGTTATTAAATTTTGTCTTCAGGAAATTTGGGAAGAAGAAGATCTTTAAAATAACAAACATTATAAAGAGTTTTATAAGAATAATCAACCACAGTTTTTTCCCAACTGTCATTCCTTTAAAACCTTCATAATAAAAATAGAATATTTTCTTAATGAATAAAAACATTTAAGTCAGGTTTTTTATTTATATTTAAGAGGTTACAACATGTTTCTGTTTTTCGGAATGATATTGCATTTTAATTTTCATATAAAGTTTTAAAATTTAGTGAGGTTTTCTGTTAAAAATAATGCTTTTAATTTTTCTTCTAAACAAAAGCATTTTGAAATTGTTAAGGTATGTCAGCAAAAAGATTCCTCCGTGAAAACTGCTATTAATTCATTATGAATAAGTTTTAAATAAAGCAAGTATGCTAATTCAGAATTGTTTTAAATAAAAGTGCTAAGTTTATAAAACATATACCGCTTATGAAAAAAATATTCATTCTTTTACTGGCCGCTGCTTTGTTTTTACCGGCATGGTCACAGGATCTGGTTCAGGAAACCGAAATTGGCATTGACGAAAACCTTGACAGCATCATGCCTCCTGACATCTATGTTACCAATGAAGCGGGAGAAAAGGTTTTGTTAAACAAACTGATAGACAAGCCTACAATCTTAAATCTGGTTTATTACCGTTGTCCCGGAATTTGTTCACCGCTCATGGAAGGTGTGGCTGATCTTATTTCGAAAACCGATATGGAAATCGGGAAAGACTACCAGGTTGTTACAATCAGTTTTGATCCCAGGGAAGATATAGAACTGGCAAAATCGAAAAAGAAAAATTATCTGAAGCTTGTAAAAAAAGGTGATGCCGTAAATGGCTGGAAATTTTTTGTGGCCGATAGCGCAAATGTTGCAAACATTACCCGCTTTTTTGGGTTTAAATACAAAAGGACAGGGAATGATTTCCTGCATGCCGCTGCAATTGCGGTCTTGAGTCCTAAAGGCAAAATAACCAGATATCATTATGGAACTGAGTTTCAACCATTCGAATTTCGCATGTCGGTTATTGAGGCTAATAAAGGACAATCGCAACCTACTATTAACCGGTTACTAAAATATTGTTTTAAATATGATGCAGAAGGTAAGAAGTATGTGTTAAATGTAACAAGAGTTTCAGCGACCTTTATTTTTGGCCTGGCTTTATCAATTTTTCTATATCTGGTTTTAAAACCTATCTTTTCAAAACAAAAAGCAAAAAAGTAATTTTATGTCAGAATTCTCATCATCACCGCATCAAAGTTATTTAGAGGTTAGAACTCGCAAAGGAATCTGGAACTGGCTATTAACTACTGATCACAAACGAATAGGATTAATGTATCTCTGGGCAATGGGAACCTTTTTTGCCGTAGGGGTAATTCTGGGTCTTGCCATTAAACTAGAGCTGATAGCACCGGGTAAAACAATCATGGGTGCTCAGACTTATAATAGTTTCTTTACACTGCATGGCATTATCATGATATTCCTTATTGTTGTGCCAGGGTTGCCTGCTGTTTTTGGAAACTTCTTTTTACCTCTCATGATCGGAGCCAAAGACGTGGCTTTCCCCAAATTGAACCTTCTTTCGTGGTATTGTTATATGGCTGGTGCAGTCGTTGCAATTTCTTCGCAGTTTATGAGCGGCCACTCACCCGATACAGGCTGGACATTCTATGCTCCTTATAGTTTTAAAGTTGCTTCCAATGTGCTTCCGGCTGTGCTGGGTGCTTTTATACTTGGTTTTTCGTCCATTCTTACGGGTTTGAATTTTATTGTTACCATGCATAGAATGCGGGCTCCGGGAATGAACTGGTTTAAAATGCCTCTTTTCCCCTGGTCGCTTTACGGAACCGCCTGGATTCAGCTCCTGGCCACACCCATAGTTGGTATTACCCTGTTAATGATTGTTGCCGAACGCGTCCTTAAAATTGGCTTTTTCGATCCCGCACTGGGCGGCGATCCCATCTTGTATCAGCATTTATTCTGGATTTATTCACATCCGGCCGTTTATATTATGATACTTCCTGCAATGGGGGCCATCTCTGAAATATTGCCCACATTTGCACAAAAATCTATTTTCGGGTATAAGGCCATTGTGGTTTCTACCATGGCTATTGCGTTTGTGGGTTATTTTGTATGGGGGCACCATATGTTCGTGGCAGGTATGAGCGGACTTTCCTTATGGCTTTTCTCGCTGATGACATTCCTGGTAGCTATACCGAGTGCTATAAAAGTCTTTAACTGGGTAGCAACCATGTATAAAGGTTCCCTTAATTTGGAGACTCCGTTTTTTTGGGCAGCCTCATTCATTTTTGTATTTATGATCGGCGGGCTTAGTGGATTGGTTGTCGGCTCACTTGCAACCGATGTCCATGTTCACGACACTCACTTTGTTCTGGCACATTTTCACTATATTGTATTCGGAGGAGTTGGTTTTGCTTTTATAGGCGCAATGCATTACTGGTTTCCAAAAATCTATGGCCGTATGTACGACCGTTTCTGGGCTAATGTTGGATGGGTATTCTTTTTTGTCGGGTTTAACTTTTTATATGGCACCATGTTTTATCTCGGAATTATGGGTATGCCACGCAGGTACTTCGATTACGTGGAAAAATTTCATAGCGGGAATATTGTATCCACTATTGGTTCATGGGTAATGGCCTTTGGTTTGGTGATCATTGTTACAAATCTTATAATATCGCGCAGAAGAGGAGCTCTGGCCCCTGCTAATCCGTGGAATGGCCGGACTCTCGAATGGCAAACATCGAGCCCTCCGCCACTGGAAAATTTTGAAGTTGAACCTGTTGTTACCAAAGGACCCTACGACTATAACTAAACAAACTGTTTTATATGAGCAATATTTCGGCCCATGCGGAGCATTACGATCCCCAGGCATCCAAGTTCGGGATGTGGTTATTCCTGTTCACTGAAATTCTCTTATTCGGAGGTTTATTCATCGTA
>JAJYAG010000068.1 GCA_021779665.1 Bacteroidota bacterium
GTGTGGAAACCTTTTCCCCCATGCAGGTAATTGTAAAATCGTCGCTATATGATGATAAGATGATGGTGTTTACAGGGTAACTGTTGAAAACACTCACTTGTACCTGCTGTGCAGAAAGTTCAATAGAAAGCAATAATACTATTATGCAGGATATACTCTTCAAAACAAGATTGTTGCTAGTTTTTCATTTTCTTAAGTTCTTTTGTCATCTTTTCGGCCACGCGCCTTGACGCTCCTGAACCACCACATTTTTCTCGTAAAAGCTGATAATTATTGAACATTTCTTTACGATATTTTTCATTGTGAAGAAGCTTGTCAAGCTCAGTAGTTATATTCTGAGGTAAATTAAACTGAAGGAGCTCTTTTACAACTTCTTTATCCATAATGATATTCACAAGCGAGAAAAATTTCACTTTAACAAAATGACGTCCTATCTCAAAGGTGATGGTGCTGGTTTTATAGCAAACCACCTGGGGAACATTTAGAATTGCTGTTTCCAGAGTTGCAGTTCCCGATGTTACCACTGCTGCTTTGGCGTTGCGGAGAATTGCATAGGTTTGCCCAAACAGTACCGGAATGTTTTTTCCATTCAGTATTTTGTTATAATTCTCCATACTCATGGATGGAGCTCCGGCAATAACCACCTGGTATTGTGGAAAATTTTCAGCTGCCTTCAGCATTTCGGGCAGAATAAGTTCAATTTCCTGGCGACGGCTTCCGGGCACCAGGGCAATTACCGGCTTGTCGGTAAGGTGGTTTTGATTTCGGAAAGTTAAGCTGTCGGGCAGCGAAGGCAGCTTTTCCTCAATGGCATCAATCAGCGGATTACCGGCAAAGAAAGCTTCATAATTATGTTTTTTGTAGAAATCGACTTCGAAGGGGAAAATTACAAACATCCTATCCACCAGCTTTTTGATGGTTTTTACCCGCGATTCCTTCCAAACCCAAACTTTGGGAGAGATATAATAAAAAACAGGAATGTTCAGTGTCTTTACAAACTCTGCAATTTTGAGGTTAAAGCCGGCATAGTCAATAAGAATAACAACATCGGGTCTCCATTGTGCTATATCGTATTTGCAGAGCTTCATATTTTTCGAGATAGTGCCGAGGTTTTTTACAACTTCCCAAATACCCATAAAAGCACCATGTTTATAGTGCATCACCAGTTCGCCGCCTTGTTCCTTCATAAAATCGCCGCCAAAGTAGCGGAATTGCGCATCGGAATCGACCAGTTTTAAACCGCGCATCAAATTGGAACCGTGCAGATCGCCGGAGGCTTCGCCGGCAATAAGGTAATACTTCATTGCTTGAATTTTAAGGCTGCAAGATAGGAAATTATGTTGGGTTGAAGAGGGGAGAAATTTTGGATGGATCATTAAGATTCATAACTTTCGGAATAAATTAGGTTCCACTACAAAATTGTGCTATGAAAAATTATTTTTCTCTTTTTCTACTAATGGCCTTCTTTCCGCTCTCGGCTCAGGTTAGAACCGATTCTCAGAAGATTGAAAAGCAATTTACAATTGAGAACTGCCTGAAAGAGTTTTCGAAGGATAAAGCTGAGAAAACCGCTGTTGGGTACCAGTTCTGGTTTGCCGATAAGGACTTTATCGATGGTCGCACCATAAAAATGAGCGCAGTGGCTCCACATTCGGCAACGCATCCTCCTCACAAACATGTCGACGACGAATTCTTTTTTGTGCTTGAAGGTACTGCAGAATTTTATCTCGACGGCAAAACCAAAACAGCCGGGCCGTATACAAGTTTCTACTGTCCTTCGAATGTTGAACATGGCATTAAAAACGTTGGGAATACCGAACTGAAATATCTGGTAATCCGGAAATATTCGAAGTGATTTATTGAAAAGTTGAGAGAAGTTCCAATCCAAGTGCTTTTCCTTGATTTTCTGCGAACAAACCTACAGGGTAGCCGTTCCTTATTAAATTTTAAAACTGTAGGTTATGAATAACAATCAAAGATATGCCCTTATTACTGGAGGTACAAGTGGAATAGGTTACGAACTGGCAAGGCTGTTCGCTAAAGATCGTTATAGCCTTGTAATTGTAGCCCGCGATCAGCAGGAGCTGAATGCCACTGCAGAAGAATTTCAGAACGTATATGGCGTTGAGGTATACACCATTCAAAAGGACCTGATGCTTCGCGAAGCTCCTTTTGAAGTGTATAACGAGGTTATCTCAAGAGGTATCCAGGTGGATATCCTGGTGAATAATGCCGGGCAGGGTCAGTATGGATTATTTATCGATACGGATATAAACCGCGAGCTGGATATTATCAATCTCAACATTGTTGCTTATGTGGTGCTGACCAAATGTTTTCTGAGGGATATGGTTGCCCGCAACGAAGGCAGAATTCTGAATGTTTCGTCAATTGGCGGTAATATGCCGGCTCCTCTCCAGTCGGTTTACCATGCTACAAAGTCGTTTATCACTTCGTTTTCGGAAGGTGTAAGGCGTGAATGCAAGGATACCAATGTAGTAATAACAGCGCTGTTGCCGGGAGTTACTGATACCGATTTCTTCCGTAAAGCCGAAATGGAAGAAGTAAAAATGGTGAAAGAACAAAATCCGTCCGATCCTGCCGAAGTTGCCAAAGATGGTTACGACGCCCTTATGGCTGGTAAGGACAAGGTTATCTCGGGCTTTAAGAACAAAGCCATGGTTGCCGGAAGCAATATTATGCCCGATACCGCTGTTACTGCTTATATGGAAGAACAAATGCAACCGAGCGAAAAGGACGATAACTGATAAAAACTTACATTTTAAAGAATTCTATCAGTTGTTTGAGTTTGCGGGCTTGTTGAGCAGTTTCTTCAGCATCGCTGGCTAATTGCTCCGATGTGGTCGAGTTTTGTTGAGTAATGCTATTCAGTTGCTGGATAGCATTATTCACCTGATCGGCTCCGGCATTTTGCTCATTGCTGGCAGCTGTAATCTCCTTTACAAGGTTGGCTGTCTTTTCTATCCCGGGTAAAAGTTTATTTATACTGTCGACTGAGCGTTGGGTAATGTTAACACAGCTATTCGACAGTTTATTTATTTCATCGGCGGCGATACGGCTGCGTTCGGCGAGTTTTTTCACTTCAGTGGCAACAACAGCAAAGCCTTTCCCCGATTCTCCTGCTCTGGCTGCTTCTACGGCGGCATTGAGAGCTAAAAGGTTGGTCTGGAAAGCTATATCGTTGATGATATTTATTTTTCCTGCAATTTGCTGAATGTTGGTAAGGCTTTCAGCCGAAAGTTTTCCTACATGTTCAAATTCCTGACGGGCGCTGATGGCTATTTTTTCAGTAGCCTGTGCGTTGGATGCATTCTGGTGAATGTTCGAATCCATTTCTTCCATGGAGGAGGCTACTTCTTCGGCTATGGAAGCTAATTCTGTAGCTCCTTCCGATACACGCTGCGAGTTGGTGTTCATGTCCTCACTTGCATACGAAAGGCTAACAGCGGCTTCGTTAATATTTTCAATAATATTCCGTAGTTGAAGTTCCAGATCGTGAACCGATTGTGCCACCTGACCAATTTCATCGTTGCTGAATTCCAGCTTTTGTTTGTTGTTGAGGTTTCCTTTTTTCAAGTCGGACAATGCTTTTAAAATTTCTTTTATTTTCCCTGTTATTCTTTTGTCGAACAGGTAAATGATGACAATTGATGAAATGACCACGCACAACAGAGTTCCGAATATAAAGGTGAAAATAAGATTGGTTCTGGATCCCGAAAGTTTGGTTACGTCGGATTTTATATAAAGGTATCCCAGAAATTTTCCGTCAGTTAAATAAACGGGCGAAATACTCACCATGTGCCGCGAACCTTCTTCTCTTATAAAATTGTAAACAGGTGTGGAAATGGTTTCATTAAACTCTTTGAATTTATAAATGGACGAAACATCTTCAAGCATTTTGTCGGTAAACTCTTGCCGGAGTGAGTAATAAATCTTATGGTTAGCACCAATTACCATACAGTCCAAAACTGAGTCTCCAACCATTTTTTGAATGGTAGCCCGGTCGGTTGCAGTTTCATATCTTAATAATCCTTTCGACATTAATGCGCCGGGAAGTGCCACCTGATCCCGAAACCGCTGGTTTAACTCCCCGGTAAACCTTGCGGTATAAAATACTCCTAAAGCAAAGAGAATAATGAGTTCGGTAAGAATAATAATTGATCCGATTTTAAAGCTAAGGCTTTTGGTATTTATCTTAATCATAATATTTTAATTAACGTTTTGGGTGTGATTCATGTCAAACTAATTCCAAACTCTGCCGTACAATCTCCGCTTGTAATATTCATCACACTTTAAGATTAAATTTAGCAAAAAAGTGAAAGGAGTATGCCCGTTGCCGTTATTTATTTTCATTCTATTTTCCTTGTGGTTGCTAATAAAATCTTCTTTATTAACTTTAATTTATAAGAATTGGAGAAAGCGTATGAAAAAGCTGCTGTATATAGGACTAGTGTTTGTGGGTCTGCTGGGATGTAAACATAATGAAAAGGTAACTGAAGATAAATCGGGGAATCACCCAAGGTATACTGATACGCTCAATTGGATGGGCCACTGGAAAGCACGGTGGGGAAAGGAACAAATGGTGAAGCAAATGACCCGCGATTTTGAGTTGCAGAATCAGCATATTAAAGTAAATATGCAATTTCCTCAGGATATTTATAAAAGCGATTCGTATACCGGACGCTTGGCTGATTCGGCCGTGAAAATGATCCAGACTAATAAATATACCTGGGATATTATATTTTTGGACGTGGCAAACTATAATAATATTGCGCGAAAGCTAAACGATCAGGAGTGGGGTAAAAAGTATCTTGTTAATTTTGAAGAATTTGATTGGTTTAAAGCAAGTCATAAGCCGATTGTTTTTGAGAATCCACAATACCGTAATTTTACAGGTGGCCAGATTGTTGGTCCTGTCCTTGAAGGCATATATACCGCTTTATGGTACAATAAAAAGGTAGCTGATAAACTTGGATTGTCAATTAAGCCCGAAAATATGACTTTTGAGGATTTTAAAGGGTATATAAAAGCCGGGTTTGATTATAATAAAACAGCTTCCAGGAAAATAACTCTTATAAGTACCGAGAACCAGAATAACGTTGGAACTCTGTTTACGAACCTTGTAATTTCAGAGCTGGGAAATATTGACACCGTAAATGTTGATATGGCTAAAAGCAAAGCAGCTCTTTTAAAGGGATTAAAGGCTTTTGAGGAATTGTCGGTTTATAAACCCATGGAGCAGGTTCATGGAACTGAAGCTATAACTTTATTAGATGAGAAAAGCCTGTTTACGGTATTCCAAACATACGCCTACAACCGATGGGCAAAAATTGATTCGGCCAAAAGTGTTAACCTGATACCTGCTGAACTGCCAGGCTTGTCGAAACCCACTGCAGTATATCCCGGAACCTACCAGTCGGTTTGGTGTGTGTTTAAAAATTCGCCTCATGCAGCCAATGCCATAAAAGCAATGCAGTTTATTTGTACCAACGATGTGGCTGAACGGTGGCTTAGTCTTACCAAAAATCCCACTGGTTTGAAAAGCCGCCTCAATTCCGCCGATCTTGCCCAAAGCAGTATCGAGCGGTTTATTACAGGACTGGATAAAAAATATGGGAAGAACATTCAAAACGAGAATCTTGGCAAAATTCTTTTTGGACGCAAAAACCAAAGCGTGGCAATTCCGTCTGAAGCTGTTTTGAAGGGCGAAATTTCTGCTGACCAATGTTACAGTAATATCCTGCGGAATTTACGGTAACATTATCGTTACCTTCAATATGTAAAACATTGGTTTTCTTATTTTAGGAAATACATTTATTATTATCTTTCGGAAAACGTTAAATACATTTACAATGAGATTCCCGATAGCCAATGTCTCATACGAGTGGAATCCCAAAGAGGATTATACTCATTATATCCTTATGGATCCATATGTTTACACCAATAATGAACAGATTCTGAACGAATTCTACCTGAATCAAAAGTTTGTTGACTCTGAAGGAAATATATATAGAATTGTAGATAAACGGCTACCAACCAGCTGGTGGAGAAAAGCTTTTCATTTTTTACCCGATGTTTACCGGGTTACCTTGTTGTTTTACAAAACTGAGGATAAAATGGATTTGGAGCAGGTACGGAGCTTTGTTCACAAGCAGGTAAGTAAAAAAGCCGAAGATACGACCAAGTGGTTAGGACACATAAAAAAAGCTAAGACTATTCAGGAAATTTTAGGTGGAGAATAAACCAACAATGGAATATTGGGAATCGCGCTTTAAAAACGAAGGAGCAATGTGGAAGCTTGAACCGGCTGACTCTGCTTTGCTTGCGCTTAAACTATTTCAGAATTCAGGATTTCGAAAAATTCTTGTTCCGGGTATGGGATATGGCCGAAATGCTAAAGTTTTTCACGATAACGGTTTTAAAGTAACCGGAATTGAAATCTCCGCCTCGGCAGTTCAGCTGGCTAAAGAAAATGGGCTTACCTTTAAAATGCATTGTGGATCGGTTACTCAAATGCCCTTTGATGATGAGTTGTACGAGTGTATTTACTGTTATGCGCTTATTCATCTGCTTAATAAAGCCGAGCGGAAACAGTTTCTGAGAAATTGCTTTAACCAGCTTAAACCGGGAGGAATAATGGTGTTCACGGTGGCTTCGGTGAGTATGAGTTTGTTTGGCACCGGACGTAAACTCAGTGAAAACCGGTTCAGGGTTTCGAAAGGACTGGAGGTTTATTTTTATGATAACAAGGCTGTTGAAAAGGAATTTTCACCTTTTGGGTTGAATGAAATCCAGGATATTGCCGAACCCGTAAAATTCATGGAAAATCAGGATCCTATACTGATGAAGCTTGTAGTTTGCCATAAACCTGCAGATAAATGTTAAAAAACTGGACACCTGTTTTGAAATTACATAAATTTACGCCGAATCCAAAATTCTAAGTTATGAAGAGATTATTTGTAATATCCGTTTTTATTGGTTTTGTGATGGGTACAAATTATGCCCAAACTCTCGATTTGCTTACCAAACCATTTTCTGATAAAAAACTTTCGGGTACTATTGATGATAGCTTTCTGGCATTTAAAGGAACTCCTGATCTTAGCAAAGTTTTAAAAAATCCTGCTGAAATTAAGGATAAGGATCAGCTATTGAAGTTTGCTTTACATGACAGCTTTGGAATGGAAGGCTTTGTAACTTCTTCGCCTCTGGATAACATGCCGGTTTTACGACCAACAGGTAATTTTCCAAACCGGAATTTCATTCCCGACCCAAATTTTAATTATCCCATGAGAGTTTATAAACCTCATTTTACGCATACAGTTACTCTGGATAAATGAAGCCAAATAGTATTTGGTAAAACTTTTATTCTTCCTCTTCTTCTCTGGGAAGTTTGGAGTTTTTTCCTTCCACCACAATCACAATTTCACCTTTGGGAGGTTTGGTTTTGTAATGGTTTAGAACCTCTGAGGCTGTTCCCCGGATGGTTTCCTCGTGCAGTTTGCTAATCTCGCGCGACACCGATACTTTTCTTTCGGCTCCGAAATACTGCTGAATTTCTTCCAAAGCTTTTACAAGCCTGAAAGGCGATTCGTAAAAGATTACAGTTCTATCCTCATTTGCAAGTTCCATCATCTTTTTCTGCCGGCCTTTTTTCTGCGGGAGAAATCCTTCGAAAATAAACCGGTCGGAGGGGAGACCGCTCGTTACAAGGGCCGGGACAAAGGCGGTGGCGCCTGGTAAACATTCAACATCAATGTCCTGGTTTACACATTCGCGCACAATTAAAAATCCCGGGTCGGAAATCGAAGGAGTGCCAGCGTCGGAAATAAGGGCAATGTTTTCGCCTGCATTCAGCCGCGAAATAAAGGCCTGCAGACTTTTGTGCTCGTTAAATTTATGAAAGGAGGCAAGTTTCTTATCTATCTGGAAATGTTTTAGCAGGAAACCTGAAGTGCGCGTATCTTCAGCAAGTATTAAATCAACTTCTTTAAGAATTCGCAATGCCCGGAGAGTAATGTCTTCCAGGTTACCTATTGGTGTTGGGACGATATATAATTTCCCCATTTTCTTTAGCTTCTATGTATTGGTAAATAATTTTGTAAAGCTTTTCGTAAGCATTGAAAGGTAATTTCTCCAGCCTGTCCTCTGGAACATGATACCCGACTTCTTTACCATCGGTCAGAATAAATAAAGCCGGAATGCCTTTCTGGTGAAAAGGGTAATGGTCGCTGCCTCGGGAAGTGCTTTTCATTTTTAATTCAAGACCAAAATTGTTTGCTTTATTAATGGTGTCGAGCAAAGCAAACTCTTTTTTGTGTACTGTTCCGTTAAAAATGTTTACGCCACCCGATCCTGTTGCAACCATATCGAAATTAAGCACTTGTTTGATTTTCGACAACGGGAATAACGGGCTGGTCACATAGTGCTGCGAGCCTAGCAAACCAGCTTCTTCACCGCTGAAAAGCATAAAAGCATAGGAATAATGGTGGTTCGTTTTTTTTGAGAGTTCCCTGATAAGGTCGAGGACCATGGAGGTGCCGCTTGCATTGTCGTTGGCTCCCGGGAAATAATGATCTTTACCCATGCGCCCCAAATGGTCGTAGTGAGCCGTAAAAACAATAAAAGTGTCCGTTTGACCGGGTAAATATCCTATCACATTGCGGGCGGTGTGCTTAAGGAGTTTTTGATCGACTTTCAACTCAATTGTGGATGCATTCGCAGGCATAGATTTGCGGCGGACAGTAAATTTACTGTAGTTGTTATTAAAAGTACGTACAGAGAAAATCATACCTGTATCAGCCAATTCCAGAACACCTTTTGCTCTCATCAGGTTTCCCGAAATAGCATCGCGCATTCCTTTACGGAACTCATTTTTACCCCAAC
Source organism: Bacteroidota bacterium (assembly GCA_021779665.1). Classification (GTDB taxonomy): domain Bacteria; phylum Bacteroidota; class Bacteroidia; order Bacteroidales; family JAAUTT01; genus JAAUTT01. The sequence continues at coordinate 8,902 of JAJYAG010000068.1, forward strand.
CCAATGTGTCGAGCAATATAAAACTGTTCGAATGGTCGGCGGTAAAAAAAGTTTTTAGAAATGCTGTGTCCTTCTTTACTTCATTCAACCCGAAACGTTCAACTTTAAATCTGCCCTTAACACCAATAGAACCCGGATTAATATAAAAATCGCGTGTTGGCTCCAGTTCTTTTCCATCGATAAGCATTTCCATTTTTTTTGGAAAGGTATTTACATCAAACTGATAGTACTGAAAGTAATCCTTTCCAAAAGGTTTCAACCCGAAAGTTTTGAATTGTTTACTTAAATATTCGGAACTGATGATGTCGCCTTTTTTAACATAACCTCTTCCATGGAATTCGGGCGAGGTAAGCTTTTTTATGTTCGATTTGACAAAGTTAAGGTCTTGCCCGTTTACTAATGATGAAATTGAGATAAGAGTGAGGCAGAGAAAGAGTTTACGCATTATGCTTTCGTTTAATAAGTTCAACCAGCTTGTTCACCAGAGGATCGCTTAAGTCCCAGGCAAATTCTTTTTCAACAATGGAAATAGCTTCTTCATAATTTGGAGCACTGTTCAGTCGCTCAATTGTTTGGTTATATAACAGGTTGTTGTTTTTAAACAACTCGCGGATAAATACAAACTTTTCATTCAGATTAATGGCCGACTGAATGCTTGGTATGGGTGAGGATTTGAGTTTGGATGAAACGTCGATTACGGTTCGCGTTTTAACTGTTTCATTAATTACCTTATGGGTTTGGGTGAGCTTTTCGGCCAGGATTTCTTTCGTTGGTTCCTGGGGTTTTTCAACTTTTTCAGTCTCAACTTTCGTTTTCGAAACAGTTACCTCTATCACCTGTTTTACAGGTTCGGTTTTTATTGGAATTTCCTGGATAATAGGTTTAGGCTCCTCAATTATTTCAATTGATTTATCGAATGTAATTTCATGAATCGGTCCGGGAAATGTAATTTCTGATTCGGGGATAATTGTTGCAGGTTCTCCTTTTTTGTTTATTTGTTGCTCTTCCGGTATCAGGGTTGTTTCAGTACCTAATTGCTTTACATGATCGTAAATCTGTTGCAGTTTTCGTTGAACCAAATCTTTTTCAATGGAAGGAACATTCTCAATATCGCGCCATCCCTGAACATAACTCTCGAGTTGATATATTTCGTCGATAATGCTGCTCAAAATATTTTTTTGATTCATCATGCAATAGTTTTATATTTATAGGAATGATAGAACGTTAAAGCTGAACCTGATATTTTATCTTTCAGTAAATGCTTCATATGTCATTAACACTAATTTAGAAACCAAAACCTGAAATTAAACTATCAGTTTTATCAAGAACAAACGATCATTTATCCTTTTAGTTAACTTTGTAAAATTAATAATAATCTTTTTGGTACTGTAATGTTTCCTGAAAATGCCACGAATCCTGAACACAGAGGATGGATTGAAGTAATTACCGGTTCTATGTTTTCGGGAAAGACGGAAGAATTGATACGTCGCTTACGCCGCGCTGTAATTGCCAAACAGAAAGTTGAAATTTTTAAACCCAGAATCGATAACAGGTATTCGTCTCAGGATGTTGTTTCGCACGATATGAATTCTTTCCCGTCAACTCCGGTTGATGTTTCAGCAAATATTTTATTATTAACGGGAGGTGTTGATGTTGTTGGGATCGACGAAGCGCAGTTTTTCGATCACGGACTTACCGATGTTTGCACAAAACTTGCAAACCAGGGTGTGAGAGTGGTTGTGGCCGGGCTGGATATCGATTATAAAGGAATACCTTTTGGTCCAATTCCGGCATTAATGGCTGTAGCCGAATATGTTACAAAGGTTCATGCTATTTGTGCCCGGTGTGGAAATCTTGCCCATTACTCTTTTCGTACTTCCGATAGTTCGAAGCTCGTGGTACTGGGCTCAAAGGAGAATTACGAACCTCTTTGCCGTAAATGTTATAATAAAGCCTTAAGTAATTAAAAATGCAATATAAAGCTCACGAAATTGCATCGGTAATTAAAGCCAGATTAATTGGCCACAAAGAATTTACGATACAAAATATTGTAATTGACAGTCGTACGATTGCATCTCCTGAGTCGTCGATGTTTATTGCCATCAGAGGAGAACGACACAACGGAAATGTTTTCGTATCCGACCTGTATCAAAGGGGAGTGCGATGTTTTTTGGTTGATGATTCGGTGCAAAATTTTGAGGATGATGCAACTTATCTGATAGTTGATGATACTTTGAAGGCTTTTCAGCAGATAGCTGCCTGGCATCGTAAAAAGTTCGATATTCCCGTTGTCGGTATCACCGGGTCTAACGGTAAAACCATAGTGAAAGAGTGGATTTATCAGAGTTTACATACAACATTGAATTTGGTTCGAAGTCCGCGCAGTTTTAATTCGCAGGTAGGAGTTCCATTATCAGCATGGCTTATTGAACCACAGCATCAGCTGGTTATATTGGAGGCCGGAATTTCAAAGCCAGGTGAGATGGAAAGGCTCGAAAAAATTATTCAGCCAACCATTGGGGTTTTTACTCATTTGGGAGAACCGCATCAGGAGAACTTTTCAGGGTTCGAAGAAAAAGCTGCCGAAAAGATGAAGCTTTTTAAGAATTGCAAGGCTCTAATTTATTGTTCCGATCACTCTATTATTGATAAACTCGCTCATTCTGAAGAATATTCTCATTTGGAAAGATATTCCTGGTCGGCAGAAAAACCTGCCTTCCTTCAGATTCAACATATCGGCAAACAGCAAAGTCAAACCCGGATTACGTATTTATTTAAAGGAGAGCAGAATACCTTAACAATTCCGTTTATCGACGATGCATCGGTTGAAAATGCTGTTCATGTTGCTACATTTTTGTTTTATCTGGGTTACTCTTCCGCTATTGTATCAGAGAAGATTAAAAACCTTGCTCCGGTAGCCATGCGGCTGGAGTTAAAACAAGGCATAAACCAATGTACGCTGATTAACGATAGCTATAATTCCGATTTGGGTTCATTGTCCATAGCCCTCGATTTTCTTGTGAATCAACGGCAGCATGTTGAAAAAACGGTTGTTTTATCGGATATTCTCCAGAGCGGACAATCGGGAGAGCTTCTATATAAGGAAGTAGCCTCGCTGGTAAAAAATAAAAATATCAATCATTTTATTGGGATAGGGCCCGAAATTACCAGGTTTAAATACTTATTCCCTGAGGACAGTGAGTTTTATGCTGATACCAATTCATTTATTTTTCAGCTCAGGAAAGGTGCGTTTGTCAGTCAGGCCATTTTAATTAAAGGATCCCGGGCTTTCGAGTTCGAAAAAGTTGTAACAGCTCTTGAAGAAAAGGTTCATGAAACGGTGCTTGAGATCAATCTCAATGCCATGATTCATAACCTGAATTATTTTAGGTCGTTACTTAAACCCGGCACTAAGCTGGTTGCTATGGTAAAAGCTTTTTCGTATGGCAGCGGAAGTCACGAAATTGCCAATTTATTGCAGTTCCACAGGGTAGATTACCTTGCTGTTGCTTTTGCCGACGAAGGAGTTGCACTTCGTGAAGCCGGAATTACGATGCCTATCATGGTAATGAATCCTGAATGGCATAGCTTTCAGCAGATTATACGGTATAAGCTGGAGCCTGAAGTTTATTCCTTTAAAGTATTGAACGAATTCTTAAAGGAAGCCGAATCAGAAGGAGTAACCGATTTCCCCGTGCATATTAAACTGGATACAGGCATGCACCGGCTTGGATTTCTGGAGCACGAGACCGGTTTATTGATTGAAAAACTTCAAGCGCAGCAAACCTTAAGAATAGCCAGTGTCTTTTCTCATCTGGCCGGTAGCGACGAAGAAGCGCTCGATTATTTCACGCGCGAACAAATTGCTGTTTTTGAGAAAAATAGCTCCAGGATTATAAATGCTTTTTCATATAAAATATTTCGACATATACTAAATTCGGCTGGTATTGAACGGTTTACATCCTCTCAATACGATATGGTGCGGCTTGGCATAGGATTATACGGCATAAGTTCAGCCAACGGCGCTCTTCGGCAGGTCAGCCGCCTTAAAACAGTAATTCTTCAGATTAAAGAAATTCCTGCTAACGAAACAATTGGCTACGGTCGTAAGTATAAAGCCACTGAAACTATGAAGATAGCTGTTCTTCCCATTGGTTACGCTGATGGTATCCACAGGATCCTTGGAAATGGTGTCGGAAAGTTTTTTGTAAATGGTAAGCTTGCTCCTGTTGTTGGGAATATCTGTATGGATATGTGCATGATAGACTTACGCGGGATAGAAGCCCAAGAAGGCGACGAAGTAATAGTATTTGGAGATGAATATCCAATTACTGAAATTGCAGCTCAAATGAAAACAATTCCTTACGAAGTATTTACCAGTATTTCGCGTAGGGTCAAAAGAATATATTATCAGGAATAACATGGGAACACCTATATCAGCAGTAATTATAACTTACAACGAAGAATTGAATCTCGAACGTTGTCTTCTTTCGTTGCAAGGTATTGCTGATGAAATAATTGTTGTTGATTCGTTCTCGACTGATAAAACCGTTGAAATAGCAAAAAACTTCGGAGCTCACGTTTTTCAGCAGGTTTTTCTGGGGTATGTAGAGCAAAAGAACTTTGCCCTTTCAAAAACCAATTACCTCCATGTGCTTTCTCTTGATGCCGATGAGGAAATTTCAGAAAAACTCCGGGAATCAATACTCGAAGTCAAGGAAAACTGGACTCACGACGGGTATTATTTTAACCGGCTTACAAATTACGGTGGGAAATGGATTAAGCACACAAGCTGGTATCCTTCTAAGAAGCTCCGGTTGTGGGATAAGCGAAAGGGCGAATGGGGAGGAATGAATCCTCACGATAAATTTATATTGAAGAAAGGATCTACAAAAAAGTACCTGAAAGGAGATTTGTTGCATTTCCCATATTCAAGTCCCGGGCAGCATCTGAAAAAGATAAATTCGTACTCTCGCATATTTGCGGAGTCTCATTTTTTTAAAGGCCAGAAAAGATATTGGTGGAGTTTACTGATTAGGCCTTCATGGCGATTTTTCAGAGATTATATTATAAAACTTGGAATTCTGGATGGTAAAACCGGCTTTAATATTTGCAGGATCTCCTCATACGAAACATTTTTGAAGTACCGGAATTTGTTGAACCTTCAAAAAGAAAACCAAAGAATTACCGGCGATATTTGTTTTTTTAACGGAACAAAAACCTGGGGCGGTGGCGAGAAGTGGTATTTTGAAATGGCTTGCCGGTTGAGTGAGCTGAATTATAAAATAGTTGCTGTTGCCAACATTAGGAGCGTTTTGCTTTTAAAGCTCCGCTTAAAAGGGATTCCTGCTTTTCCTGTCGGCTTAAGTAATCTTAGCTTTTTAAATCCATTTACGGTTTTTAAGTTATATAGATTTTTTAAACGCTCAGGGATAAAGACTTTAATAGTCAACTTGTCGTCCGATCTTAAGGTGGCCGGGCTTGCGGCTCGTCTGGCCGGAATAAAAACTGTTATTTATCGCCGGGGTAGTGCCATCCCGATAAGAGATACCGCTCTTAACCGTTTTATTTTCCGCCATTTTGTTACGTATGTAATTGCAAACTCTGAGGAAACACGCAGAACCATCGTTCAGAATAATCCACGAATTTTTGATCAGTCGCGCATAAGAGTTATTTATAACGGGATCGATTTGGCCGAGTTTGCCAAATCGAGTCATCAGCCACTCTACACGCCTGAAAACGGAGAATTTTTAATTGGTAACTCGGGTCGGCTTGTACATCAAAAAGGGCAGAAATATCTCATAGATCTTGCTTCAATTTTGAAAAAGAAGGGATATAAATTTAAAATTCTGATAGCTGGCGATGGTGCTTTAAAGGAGGAGTTGCAGAAATATACCAAAGAACTTGGAGTTCACGACAGAATTGTGTTCCTGGGCTTTGTTAAAGATATCAGGGCTTTTATGGAGCAGCTGGATGTTTTTGTGTTAACCTCCTTGTGGGAAGGCTTTGGTTATGTTATTGCCGAAGCCATGGCATGCGGAAAGCCGGTTGTAGCTTTTAATAACAGCAGTAACCCGGAATTGGTAATGAATGATGAAAATGGGTTTCTGGTTCCCTTTCCGGATATTGAAATGTTTGCCTCTCAGGTTGAAACGTTACTGAACAATAAAGAATTACGCCGCGAAATGGGAGAAAAATCAGTTCAAATTCTGAATAATAAATTTACAATTGATAAAACAGTCGAAAATTTAAAGAAGTTGCTGATGGAATGCAATTGAACTAAATTAGACTGAGTTGACAATATCCAAAGAGACCACAGTTGACGGACAACGAACCCCGGCCAAATGCAGAACACAGGTAGATAGACGATAGTCAATACAAAATGCGCTAGGTGTTAGTTTTCTTTGTTCCTGTTTGCTTAATCCTGATTTAATTATTCCGAACTTTTTTACTGTTGATCTATATGGCAACTCTCTGATATTTTGGTAGTAGTTTTTTTATATTATTTTTGCACGAGCCATTAAATTTACACAGAAACAAAAAACTATGCATATCCCCGAAAATACCTCAAAAAATACACATAATAAAGTAGCCGAGCTTCTATTTAATTCTCCTGGCATAAAAAGGGTTCTTGATATTCCCTGTGGCTATGGCGCTTTTACAAAGCGGTTGATTGATAATAATATTGAGGTTTATTCCGGCGATATAGAGAATATATTAAAAGTCGAAAATCCGCGGTTCCAGGTAACGGATATGAATGAAAAGCTTCCTTTTGAAGATGGTTTTTTCGATGCTGTAGTTTGTATCGACGGTATTGAACATCTGGAGCGTCAATTTGATTTTACCCGCGAATGCTGGCGGATTTTAAAACCCGGAGGGACAATTATAATTTCTACTCCTAATATTAATTCATTACGTTCGCGGTGGCGGTGGTTTCTTACAGCTCATCATAATAAATGCAAATCGCCTCTTAACGAAGAAAAACCTTCAGCACTGCATCATATTGCATTGTTGTCCTTCTCGCATTTACGTTATATGCTTCACAGTTCCGGGTTTGAGATCAGAACAATAACCACAAACCGTATTAAAGGGGTAAGTTGGATGTATGCCTTGTGGGTTCCGTTATCTTATATTAAAACCAAAAGAGTATTTAAGAAAGAAGAGAAAGACCCTGGTCAGAAAGAACGAAATAAAGAAATACTTAATCAATTGTTTCTGAAAGACATATTGTTTGGCGAAACAATGATTGTGAAAGCTGAAAAAAGATAGTGAATAAAAAAAGCTGAGTAGAATTCCACTCAGCTTTTTTTAATTAAACTTTTAGAAATATCTTCTTTTTATACAGGAAATAAAGGAAAAGCCAACATACTGCCGTAACTAAGGTTTCGCCAAGGAAATTCTGCCATAACTCGGGCATTCTGTTTAAAACTCCTCCAAAGAAATAACTGGTTGTGCTTTCAAAGTTAATCATTCCGCCACGGGCCAGATAAATTGTTATCGGGTTTAAACCAATCACAATAAAAAAGAATGCCCACCTCTGAAATTTCCAAACATCAATAATGATATAAAAAATGGAAAGATAAACGAGGCTCCATCCCCCGGCAACCAGGACAAATGAGCTGGACCAAAGGTTTTTGTTCACGGGGAATAATGGATTCCACAACCATCCCAAAGCTATGGAAAGAATTCCGGCTGCAAGAATATATATTCCTTTTTTCATAGGAGTATAGGCTTCTTTGGGTTGTGTTAGAAATTTCCCTGTAAGAATGCCCATTATTGCTGTACCTACTGCAGGGATGGTGGAGAAAATACCTTCCGGATCATGATTTCCGCGATGAAGTCGTCCCGGGAGTAACATCCTGTCGATATAACCGGCAAGGCTGCCTTCCTGAGTCAAAACCCCGGCACCATATCCCGGAACTGGTATCAGTTTCATCATGGCCCAATAACCTAAAAGGATAGAACCAAGCCAAATGATAAGCCCCTTTGTGTTTGTGTTTACAAAAATGATAGCTGCAAACATCCAGGCTAAACCAATCCTTCCCAAAACTGAAGCGTAACGTTGATGATCAAAATCGAACCGGAAGAGTCCGTTGTAGACAAATCCTAGCAAAACCAGCAAAATTCCGCGGAATACAATATGCTGATAAATTTTGATTTTCGGGTCGCCTCTTTCGAGCCTCCGCGAAAGGGAAAACGGCATGGTAACACCTGCAATAAAGAGGAACAATGGGAAAATGTTATCGTAAAAACGGAAACCATTCCATTCAACATGTTCCATTTGTGTACCGAGCCAGATTAGGAGCGACCATTGGGTTAGCTGGGCGAGAGCGTGAATAATATTCTCGCCACCCATGATCCAGAACATATCAAAACCGCGAAGAGCATCGAGTGAAACCAGTCTTTGTGGTTTCTTTTCTTCTGCCGGGTTCATATTAAAGAACTTTTATTTTAATATTCCTGAACGAATTGCTCTGTCCATGGTCCTGGATACCAATTTTGCCTGTCTTTGCAGTTCCAAAATCCGGGAAATCCTTCCATTTACCATCTTTCAGACGCTTGTTCCAGTCGTCGCTCCAAAGATCGTATTCAACAACCATTACACCATTCAGCCAATGCTGCACGTGTGCGTTGTTTACAATAATTTTCGAGTTGTTAAATTCGCCGATAGGCTTCAAAACTTTTTTGGTGGAATCGGCAGTGTACATACCATAGCAAGCGGCGGTTTTCTGCCAATCCTCTATCTTTTCGGGGAAACCAATATCGTCGATAAGCTGATATTCGGGAGCCATAGCATAGATCTGTGGATGTTTACCTTCTACAGCATAATAGAATAAACCGCTGTTTCCGCCAGGAGAAAGCTTCCAGTCGACACTCAACTCGAAATTTGTATATTCCTTATTTGTGACGATGTCGTTGGCATAGTCGCCTCCCTGTCCGAGAGAAATGAGCAAGCCGTCTTTAATTTCCCAACCAATAACAGAATCCTTGTTAAAGGTGTGCCAGCCATTAAAGGTTTTGCCATCCCACAGTAATTGCCACCCATCAGCAATTTCCTGAGGTGTGAGCACATTAAGAGTATCAGTAGTTACAGCATTCTCCTGTTGGGCCGTCTTGGGCTTGCAGGAGAATGTCAGCGCCAGGGCGCCGGTAAAGACCAATAATAATAGGTTTTTACGCATAAATAGTTAGTGTTAAGTTAAATGTAATGAAGTCTATTGATTGATACCTTGCATTGCACAGCGGGCAGCACCGATAAATCCTGCCTTCTCACCAAGTTCGGCTTTCACAACCTTCACCTTGGGCACATTGGCTTTGAAAACAATGTGATTTATCACTTCCATCATGGGCTCGTAAAATATTTGCCATGCATTTGCAATTCCACCGCCAATCACAATTTTGTGAACTCCGGTAAGGTTAATCATATTCGAAATTGCCACACCCATTGCTTTGGAAGCTTCCCGGAAAATTTCAACTGACAGCTGATCGCCCTGCATTGCAGCATGCGAAATGATTTGAGGAGTGATTTTATCGAGTTCGTAAGCTCTTAAAATGCTTGAGGGGTTAGAAGGTAATTTTTCAGTGGTGAGCCTTTTTAAACCATGTTTGCTGAAATAGGCTTCCACACATCCCTTGCGTCCGCAGCTGCATTTAGGACCTTCGAAGTTGATGATCATATGACCGAATTCGCCCGAAACATCGTTCAGCGAAAAGAGTTTACCGCCTGTGATTAAAGCTCCGCCTACTCCCGAACCGAGAGTTACCATGAACATGTCGTTACTTCCGGCTCCTGCTCCAATCCACTGTTCGCCAAGTGCGGCCAGGTTGGCATCGTTTTCGAGAAATACCGGGAGATTTACTCTTTTTTCAAGTTCCTTGGTTATCTGGAAATTTTCCCATCCCGGTAGATTGGAGGCTTCGAGAATTTTTCCCGATTTAACATCCAAAATTCCAGGAACACCAATTCCTACTGCAATTGCATCGTAATCGTCGGCATGGCTTTTCCTGAGTTCGTTAATGGTAACAGCTACTCTTTCCACAGCACTAATGGGTCCCTGATCAACATTTGTACTGATCACTTTTTCTTCCAAAATTTGTCCGTCGAGTGTTACGGGACCAACGTTGATTGTAGTTCCTCCCAGGTCAATTCCAAAATAAATCTGCTTCTTCATAAATATTTTTTTTATCGTGTTTCTAATTGATCTTTAGCTTTTAATAATCTCCGAACGCTCTTAATATGATCCGAAAATTCCTTGTAGTTCATATCTTTCAGGTAAATAGCTCCATAGGCTCTTTTTAGCATAGGATTGGGGCTGTTATAAAAATAATCTTTACCCAAAAGTAATAATAATTGATTATGTTGATCTACCCAAATCTTTTGAGCTAATTCGCTAAACGTACCATCGAGTTCGAAGCTTGGGAACGACGCCGATTTCTGGCTTGTGAAGCAGCTGACAAACATATTGTGCAACACAGCAAAAGCGTTGAGCGAAACAGGTATTATTTTGTTCACACCGGTAGGCTCGTAACGTGACCAGATATTGCGATATCCCCAGATACGGATATTCATTTCCGGATGGTTTTCCACGTATTTGTCAATTGCATCCGAAAGGGCAATTAAGGTTTTATAATGCGTGTCGGGTCCGCTTCCTTCAGGGTCGAGCGCAAGTGTTATAATAGATGGACGAATTCTTTCGAACATATTCAGAATTGGCATCACATCAAGTTCAAAGTCGGGATAGGAAGGGAAGATATCGTCCGAATAGAAATGTAACCTGAGGTGAGAAACATGATCCATGCTGATTCCAAAATGCGCCCAAACCAGTTCTGCTTCAAATTCGCGCAGCCAGCCTTTTATCAGGTGTAGAATTTCAGGTTCTTTGCGGCCGGGTTCCAGACTTACAACCATTTTCTGTAACTCTTTTACCTGAGTTTCCAGAAGTGCCAGATCCTTAATTTTCAAATGATTCATGAAAAGGCGCGCTAAACGGGTCGATTTGAAATATTGCTGAAGTTCAATATTCTGAGCGGCAATTCCATTCAGGTAACCGGTTATATCATCCTGGGCATATTTGTAATCGGCCAGTCGTCCGTGTTCCATCAGGTTTTTCAATTTCCCTGCCGACAGTAAGCCCAAAAGGTAGCTTAAACATTCGTTAACGTAAGTATTGGTAACTGCAGTAAACCCGCTTGTGCAATAGCAGAAATGGTTATTGTTGAATTCCGACCGCACCAAATGATGTAAAAGCGGGAAATAAGCCAGCTCAATATCGTCATGATGGGGTGCCGTATGGAAAATTTGCTGGTTTAAGGGTATTTTAATACCGGCTTCGATTTTTTCAACAAGATTGTTATAGGTTTCTTCCGCAAGAACATCCAATGGTTTTCCGCTCAGTTCGCACGCTAGTTTCCATTCTCCTATTTCGCTGCAGGCTTTTTCCTGATCGAGCTTAGTTATTTCTATCAGCGAAATGTTCTTTATTTCGGCTCCTTTGACAATAAGCTTTTCAATATACTCGGGAGTGTATTTCTTCTCTTTATAGAGTTTTTTTATGTTCTTGTCGCTAAGGCGCAAGCGTGTGTTAGCGCTTTTTGTAATAAAGAAGCGGGCATTCGGGAGTTTGTGGAGACTGCTTGCGGGGTATTCCAGACTGGGTTCTTTTTGAACTGCATCGGCAACTACCTGGCTTTTCGATTCTCCGGCAGCTATAATTACAGCCACTGCCTGCGGATTGTAAGTTATTGTCTCTAAGCCCATGGTGATTACAGCTTTTTTTCTCACCACTTCAATTCCGCCTAAATCGGATGCCGCTGCAGCCTGAGTTTCGTAATTGATATTTGTTAAACGGGTATGGGAATGATGGCTGGAACCTCTCACATTAAAAGCGATGTGGCCATCGGGTCCGATACCTCCGAGGAAGAAACCAATACCTCCCAGATTGCGGATTTCGTCTTCGTATCTTCCGCAGAACTCATCAAATAATTTAATGGTTTTATGTTTTAACAGCTCCTGTTCTGTCGATGGTTTTTTTATGCGAAGGCCCAGGTCGATAATTCCGTCGGGAAATACCTTGTCAATGTCGGATATATCACCAACTACCTTTTTCTGAGCTTCCGAAAAATGATGTGTATTGATGAGGTGCGTCTTTTTGGGATCGAAACCAAAACCTTCGATATAATATTTCTTAACAAAGAAAGTGAACGACCGCTCGTGTTCAGGTTTTATCGGGAAAAATTCGTCGAGCTGAAAAAAATGTAACGATTTAAAATCGGGTTTCAATTTACTATCAAAACCTATTTTTGCAAGCAGACCACTTTTTAATTCTTTATCCCAGTTTGCGAGATAATATTGCATCCATTTGATAAAGAATTCTGGAGTCCGGCCCGTAGGTAAAGCCACTACTCCCCCGGGATTCAGGCTTACCCATTCCAGAAACCGGAGTGCAGTTAGTTGTCCAAGTTCAACATAATTATCTACCTGAATAACCGGGATTTTGAAAAGCGAGCTGCTTTCTTCAAAATCGTTGTTCAGAGTTTTAAAATAATCCTCTACTTTGCTACAAACATTATAATTCATATGGTGTGGTGGTTTAATTTTCAATTAATTCGCTTAATAAAAGAGCCGTTGCTCCGGCAGCAACCGAGAATTTGCCAAATTGTGAGAACCTGATTTCGGGCATATAATATCCATGTTTCAGATATCCGCTGGTTTTTTCGTGAGCAAATGGTATAATATATTTCCTTAGTAAGTCTTCCTGTAAGGTAATATCGCCACCCAGCACAATTAAGTCGGGATTGATGAACCCTGCAATGCGGGCAATTTCATCGGCAATAACCTTGCAGATTTCTTCCACAATGAAAGTGGATAACTGGCATCCCTTTTTTGCCAGGTTCATTACTTCAGAGATCTTAATGTCTTCGGGTTTTGAACTTTGAAGCAAAAGGTGGTCGCTTCCGAGTTTTTTTATTCCTTTCTCCACTATGGTTGGTATTTTGGGGAGTGGGTAGAATATTTCACCGGCCGCACCTGAAACCCCGCTGTAAAGCGTGTTGTTGATGATCAGTCCGGCACCAAGATTTTTTGCGCCCTGATTGTAAGTAATATATACAATGTTTGCGGGAAGCTTCTGGGTGGGTTCGGTATACCACTTAACATCCATGGCTCCGGCGTTTGCATCGTTCCCAATAGTGAATCTTAGCGGTAACTTGCTTTCCAGCTTGAGCTTCAGTGCAAAATTTTCGACACCCAGAGCCGCAGCATAATGTATATGCCCGTTCCTGCTGTCGACCATACCTGGTACTGCTATACCGACTCCAATGATGTTTTCGTGCGAAATCCTGTTTTTGTCGGCGATGTAGGTAATTGCTTTTATAAGCTCCTCTATAAGGTTTTTATCCGTTATTTTGCCTGCAGGTATATGTTCGCCTTTGTCGATGAAGTTACCTTCCAGCCCAACCAGTACAATTCTAATTTTATGAACGAGAATTTCAAGACCTATAACAAAGCCCCTGTTACTTTTTATTTTCCAGAGGGTTGGCTTTTTGCCGCCTTTGGTGGTCGATTCGCCCGTTCCGCTAATTTCAATTAAACCTTTCTCATCCAGGTTTCTCAGGATATAAAGCACTGTGGAAGGCCTCAGGTTGGTGAGCCTTGCAAGCTCGGCACCCGAAATCTCTCTGTAAATGCGGATCAGGTTTAGAACCTGTTTGTGACTGTTTTCTGTAAGACTTAAAAGACCTGTTATCACTTTACTGATTGTTTGTTACATGAATTAATAAGGTTCAGAGTTTCCAAAGGTCCGGATAGCTTATAATCCGACGCAATGTTTCTGTTTTTTGTTCCCCATAATGCCAGGGCAAAATCAACGCCGGCGGCCGATGCACACTGAGAATCGTAAATTGTGTCTCCTATATAAATGGATTCTTCAGGTCGGGCGGATGCCATTTCCATACATTTAAGAATAGGTTCAGGATGGGGCTTGTGGTTTTGAGTGTCGTTTGCACACACTACATGCTGAAAAAAGTGATTCAGCCCAAACGGAACAAAATCCTTCTCATATTCGTGCCGGGTTTTGGAGGTAACAATACCGGTTTTTACATTCATTGCATGTAAACATTTTAAAACTTTTTCAATTTCAGGAAATACGCTAATGTAAGAGAAATATTCCGAGAGGTAATTATCCCATTTTGCCAGTGCCTGTTCCGGCTCGCTGACATGAAGCATTCTCAAAGCTTCTTTGCCCGGAATGCCCAGAATAAAGGTTAATTCTTCTTTAGTGTAATTGATATTTCGTTCTTCTTTCAAAAGTTTTTGTAAGGCACATAAAATGGCTTTTTCGGTGTCCATTAACGTTCCATCTATATCAAAAATTACGAAGTTGTACATTTTGTAAGTTTATTCAATGAATGAACAAACAAATATAAATTCTATTTCGGATATTGTCAATTTTAGGTGGGATTTTTTTTAATTGATTAGAAAAATAAAATAACTATTTTTACGCTTTAAATGCAGTATTGCTCATTGTTAAAGTGTTAACAAACTTAAAGTTAATCTTTCATTTTAAATGTATGGATTAATAAGTTGTTTTCCACTTAAAATGTTAATATAGAATAGTATAACCAAAAATTTACCAATGAAAAAGAATAAATTTTTTCTTATTTCTTTAATAGGGTTATTATTTATTACAGTACAGGGATATTCCCAGAGAGATAAAACTTCGAAAGCCGAAGCTGCTTTTAAGGCTGGAGAGTATACTTTTGCCATTGATCTTTATAAAGCTGCATTTAACTCAGTTAGCGATAAAAACAATAAAGCTGAAATATTAAACCGGATTGCCGATTGTTACAGGCTTACAAATGAACCAGTGAAGGCTGAATTGTTTTATACCAAAGCCATCGGGAAAGGGATTAATGATCCTATGGCGTATTATTATCTGGCTGAATCCAAAAAGATGAATATGAAGTATGAAGAAGCTAAAGAAGATTATAAGAAATATAAAGAGCTTTCTTCAGACAATTCAAGGGCCGAACAGGGAATTAAATCGTGCGATCTGGCCATGAAATGGATGGATAACCCTAGCGGTTACCAGGTGGATAACATGAAGTTCTTCAACTCCAAAGCCAATGATTTTGCTCCCGTTTATGCTTCGGCCGATTATGGTACTGTTTACTTTACCTCCTCCCGCGATGGTTCTACCGGAACAGCGCAGCATGGAGCTACCGGCCAGAACTTCTCCGACATTTATGTTACCCGCATGGACAGGAAGGGTACCTGGAGTGAACCTATACCTCTGAGCGAAAACATAAATACTGAGTTTGAAGAGGGTACACCTGCTTTATCCAAGGATTATAACACCATGTATTTTACCCGCTGCAAGAAAGCTAAGAACCAATCTTTCGGATGTCAGCTTTATTATGTGGAACGCGACGGAGACACCTGGGGAAAGGACAAGATGATCGAAATTTCGAGCGATACTGTTGTTATTGCACATCCCGCTATATCTTCCGATGATATGACGTTATATTTTGTCTCAGATATGGCTGGAGGTTTTGGCGGAAAAGATATCTGGAAAGTTACCCGTGCCAATAAAGGTGATGAATGGAGCAAACCTGAAAATTTGGGAGCCGACATCAATACCGCAGGCGATGAAGTGTTCCCTTTTATTCACAGCGACGGAACCCTTTATTTTTCATCGAATGGTCACGCTGGTATAGGCGGCCTCGATATTTACAAAGCCAAGCAAAATACTAATGGCAGCTGGAAAGTTGAGAATATGGAAACACCCATAAACTCTAATGCTGATGATTTTGGTATTGTTTTTCAGAGCGATGTTGAAAAAGGATATTTTTCATCCAGCCGGACAACTCGTGGTGATGATGATATTTTTACCTTTAACCTGCCTCCGCTTAAATTCAACCTTTTGGGTGTTGTTAAGGATGAAAAGACTGATCAGCCCATTGCCGAAGCCAGCGTAAAGTCGGTAAGCAGCGACGGTTTGACTGTAGACATCAAAGCTGACAAAAACGGTGCTTTCAGAATGATCATGAAAGCCTCAACCGATTATGTGCTGATTGGTTCCAAAGAAGGATATCTCAACGGAAAAGAAAGAGAGACCACCAAAGGATTAGACAAAAGCAAGGATTTCCGTACTACAATTTACCTGGCTTCCATTGCTAAACCTATTGAGTTGCCTAATATTTTCTACGATTTTGCAAAGGCCGATCTGCGTCCCGAATCTATGGTTGCTCTGGATGGCCTGGTTGAAACGCTCAACGATAACCCGAATATTACCATAGAACTCGGAGCTCACACCGACTCACGCGGTAGCGATGCTGATAATATTTCGCTTTCGCAGCGAAGAGCTCAATCAGTTGTGGATTACCTGATTCAGAAGGGAATTGCTACCGATCGTCTTACAGCTAAGGGTTATGGCGAATCTGCACCCAAAACAGTCGATGCCAAACTTGTTCAGCAATATCCATTCCTGAAAGATGGTGCAGTTCTTACAGAAGACTATATACTCAAACTTCCTGATTCTGATCTTCAGGAGATAGCGCATCAGGTTAACCGTCGCACCGAGTTTAGAGTTTTGCGAACAGATTATCAAGCTAAAAAGAAATAATTCCGTAAAGATATTTATGTCGGGAGAATCAAGATACAATCAACGTGGGGTTTCCGCTTCCAAAGGCGATGTGCATGCGGCTATTAAAGATATTGACAAGGGTATTTTCCCGAAAGCATTCTGTAAGGTTATACCCGATATCTTAACAAACGATCCGGAGTATTGTCTCATTATGCATGCCGACGGCGCTGGTACAAAATCCTCATTGGCTTATTTGTACTGGAAAGAAACGGGCGACTTGTCCGTTTGGAAAGGTATAGCTCAGGATGCCCTGATTATGAATCTGGACGATTTGCTTTGCGTGGGCGCTGTCGATAATATTGTTGTTTCTTCCACAATTGGCCGTAATAAGCTTTTAATTCCCGGCGAAGTTATTTCTGCAATTATAAACGGAACGGAAGAGCTTTTGTCCGAATTGAGAGAACAGCATGTAAACATATACTCAGCCGGGGGCGAAACTGCTGATGTTGGCGATTTGGTTCGTACCATCATTGTCGACTCAACGGTTGTTTGCCGTATGAAACGAAGCGATGTGATATCCAATCATCGCATTCAGCCGGGCGATGTTATAGTTGGCTTATCATCCTATGGTCAGGCCAATTATGAAAAGCAGTATAACGGAGGAATGGGAAGCAACGGCTTAACATCTGCCCGTCACGATGTTTTTTCAAAATACCTGGCTCAAAAATATCCCGAAAGTTTCGATCCAGGAGTGGACGAAAGCCTCATATATTCAGGAAATTATAAACTTACAGATATTATCGACGAGCTTGGTATTGATGCCGGAAAGCTTGTTTTATCACCCACCAGAACCTATGCCCCGGTTATAGCCGAAATTCTTTCAAAATACCGGAGCCGGATCCATGGAATGGTTCATTGTTCAGGTGGGGCGCAAACCAAAGTTTTGCATTTTGTAGATAATCTGCATATTGTTAAGGATAATCTTTTCCCCGTTCCGCCTTTATTCCGTATCATCAAGGAACAGTCGGGCACTCCCTGGGACGAAATGTATAAAGTATTCAATATGGGCCACCGTTTTGAATTATATGTAGAACCCGATATGGCCGAAAGTATCATTGCAATATCGAATAGTTTCGGCATTGATGCCCGTGTTGTTGGTTACTGCGAAGCCGCCACAGGTAAAAGCCTTACAATTCAGAGCCAGTTCGGTAGCTTTAATTATTAGGTGTTTAGTAATTAGCTAAATATTTTACGGACTTTAGCTTTGGGGGCCCGGGTTCTTAATTGTATGGATTGGATCTTTACAAAAATCTACTTCTTCGGACATTCTGATTTCAATTTAATAGTGCAATTATTGCTTCTTGTTAACTACAGCCTAATAACCTATAGCCTAAAGCCTTTTCCAAAGAATGTTTCTAATAACAATAAGATTGTCTTTAAATTTATTAAATTTGCCGTCCAAAATTTAGGAGAAAGTTATGAGCGATAATATGATACTGGATAGACTCGAAAGCGTTAAACTGCGTTTCGAGGAAGTTTCGCAAAAAATTACCGACCCCGAGGTAATAGCTGACATGAAGACCTATGTGAAACTGAATAAAGAATATCGCGATATTGAACCGTTGGTGAAGACCTACGAAGATTATAAAAATGTTTTGAGCAATATTGAGAATGCCCGCGAAATTTTGGCCACAGAGAAAGATGAAGAAATGAAGGATATGGCCAAAATGGAGCTCGATGAATTAACATCGCGTCTCGGGCCTCTCGAAGAAAATATAAAGTTGTTGTTGCTTCCTGCCGACCCGGAAGACGACAAAAACGCCATTATGGAAATCCGCGCCGGTACCGGAGGTGATGAGGCCAGCATTTTTGCGGGCGATTTGTTCCGTATGTATACCAAATATGTCGAGTCCAAAGGCTGGAAATATGAGGTTACCAGTATATCGGAAGGTACAGCTGGCGGGTTTAAGGAAATTGTAATGAAGGTTTCGGGTGATAAGGTTTATGGAACTTTGAAATATGAATCGGGTGTGCACCGTGTTCAACGTGTGCCCAAAACCGAGACCCAGGGACGAATTCATACTTCGGCTGCCACAATTGCAGTTCTTCCCGAAGCCGATGAATTTGATATTGAATTAAATATGAACGATGTCCGTAAGGATACTTTCTGTTCCTCTGGTCCTGGCGGACAGTCGGTTAACACAACCTATTCGGCTATACGTTTAACACATATTCCATCGGGAATTGTGGTTCAGTGCCAGGATGAAAAATCGCAGATCAAAAACCTTGAAAAGGCGATTGGTGAATTACGTACCCGTTTGTATAACCTCGAATATCAGAAGTATATCGATAATATTGCTTCGAAGCGTAAAACCATGGTTTCTACAGGCGACAGGTCTGCAAAAATCAGAACTTACAATTATCCCCAGGGCAGGGTTACCGATCACCGTATCAACCACACGGTGTATAACTTACCAACTATTATGGATGGTGATATTCAGGAGTTTATCGATAAGCTTCAGGTAGCAGAAAATGCAGAACGGTTGAACGAAAGCGCAAATCAATAAGAAAGCCATGGATAGCAGGCAGTTGTTTGAAAATATAAGAAAGAAGAAGAGTTTTTTGTGTGTTGGTCTTGATACCGACATTACAAAAATTCCACGGATCGTGCTTGAAGCGGAGTATCCGCTCTTTGAATTCAATAAAAGAATTATTGATGCAACAGCCGATCTTACGATTGCTTATAAGCCCAATATTGCTTTTTACGAGAGCCTGGGAGCAGCCGGCTGGATTAATCTTGAGCTGACAGCCTCTTATTTACGCGAAAAGTATCCCGATATTTTCCTTATTGCCGATGCAAAGCGAGGTGATATTGGCAACACTTCTAAAATGTATGCCCGGGCTTTCTTTGAAAAAAGTGATTTTCATGGAGTAACCGTTTCTCCTTATATGGGCGAGGACTCCGTTACCCCTTTTCTGAGTTATCCTGAGAAATGGGTTATTTTGCTTGCACTTACTTCAAATGCAGGAGCTTTCGATTTTCAGTTAATCCAGGAAGAAGGAACCAAAAAGCGTCTTTTCGAGAAAGTAATTGAGATTTCGGCCAAATGGGGGAGTGTGGATAATATGATGTATGTTGTTGGCGCCACAAAAGCCGAAATGCTTGCTGATATAAGGAAGATTATTCCAAATCACTTCTTGTTAATCCCAGGTGTTGGAGCCCAGGGCGGAAGTCTGGAAGAGGTAGTGAAATATGGCATGAATAAACAATGCGGACTTATTGTCAACTCTTCGCGAGCTATTATTTATGCCGACTGCACCGATCGTTTTGCCTCAGTAGCCAGAGAACAGGCACTTCTGGTTCAACAGGAAATGCAGCAGCTACTCAAACAATATAAACTGATATAGGTCGTCCGGTCAAATTACTGGTAATGTCTTATTTACTCCATGGTTTTTCAGGAAATTGATTTATATTTACCTGAACCAAATCCACTGGAATGACCGAAGAGCTTCTTAAATTTCTCTGGAAACATAAGCTGTATTTGCCCCAATCGTTAACGTTTGAGGATGGTTCCGCTGTAGAGGTTATTCACCCCGGAGAACATAATTCGGATGCCGGGCCTGATTTTTTTAATACCCGTATAAAAGTTGGTAACACAATCTGGGCCGGAAATGCTGAGGTTCACGTACGTGCTTCCGATTGGAACAGGCATAATCACAGCACTAACGATGCTTATCAGAATGTAATTCTGCACATTGTTGCTGAGAATGATGCAGAGGTTAAAAACAGCAGGGGAGATGCTATTCCTTCGATTATCCTCCGGTGTAACGATGCAATAATTGCCCAGTATAATTATCTTCTTCAAAACAGTCTTTGGGTACCGTGTGCAAGAAATATCAAAGGTATAGACCCGTTTGTGGTTTCTTTGTGGATAGAAAAACTTGGCATTGCCCGTCTTGAGGAAAAGACTCAGGATATCGCATTAAATCTCGATCAAACCCAAAATAACTGGGAAGAAGTTTTGTATCGTATGCTGTTGCGGAGTTTCGGTTTTCACCAGAACAGTCAGCCTTTTGAACTACTTGCCAAATCTCTCCCCTTTAAAATTCTGGAAAAGCATGCTGGTAGTATAATGCATACCGAGGCTTTACTTTTTGGTCAGGCCGGATTTTTAAGTGAACTATTGCCTTACGATGATTACTATCTGAAACTTCAAAAGGAATACAGGTACCTTTCGGAAAAATTCAGCTTAAAGCCTTTGCCAAGGCATAATTGGAAGTTTCTGAGGATGCGGCCGGGTAATTTTCCAACGGTACGATTAGCGCAGATTGCCTCTGTTATTCATCATCGCTCCAAAATGTTCGCATTTATTCGCGAAGCAGAAACCCTGGAGCAACTTAAGGAATTGTTTGCCGTCAAACCTTCTGTTTATTGGGATAATCACTATATGTTCGGTAAAGTATCCCGCCCCAAAGAAAAAAACATTGGCGTAGATTCTGTTGAAACGGTGCTGATTAATTCTGTTATCCCACTTCTGTTTATGTATGGAAAAAGGGTGGGAGCAGAGTATTTTCAGAATAGAGCGCTCGATTTGCTCGGGCAACTTCCTCCCGAAAAGAATTCGGTTACTGAAAAGTGGCAAAGTGTTGGGGTAAAGGCGAATAATGCTTTTCAGAGCCAGGCTTTGTTATATCTCAAAAGTTATTATTGCGACCGCCATCGTTGCCTTGAATGCACTATCGGAAGCAAAATTCTGTCAAGCGCTGTAAGTGTTGTATCTTAAAGATAGTTGAGGTGTTGTCAAACTTATACCTTGGTTAAAGGTTATAATTATACAATATCGCAATTATGAATGATACAGGTTTTATATTGATCCATGGTGCTGGCTTAGGTAGTTTTATTTGGGATGATCTTAAGAATAAATTAGCTCTGCCATCCGTTTCTGTTGATTTTCCAAACCGGAACGCCGACGAACAAACCAATGCAGGTCTGCACTTCAGGGATTATGTTGATTCAATTATAAAACAAATTGAAAAGTCAGATATCGGGCGGTTTATTATTGTAGCTCATTCAATTGGCGGTTGTGTGGGCTTGAAGGTTGCTGATCATTTTAAAGAAAGACTCGCCGGATTTATTGGAATCAGTGCTGCCATTCCTTTAAATGGAGGGTCTTTTATTTCAACCCTTACATTTCCTCAAAACTTAATAATGCCTCTTATGTTGAGGTTTGCAGGAACCAAACCTCCTGAACATGCTATTGTCAATGGTATGTGCCACGATGTTTCGGCTGTTAAAAAAGAGATGGTTATTAAAAGATTTACACCCGAATCTCCTTTCCTCTTCACCGAAAAATGCGGAGCTCCTGTGCCCGAAACACGCCGCTACTTTATTAAACTCGATCTCGATAAAGAATTTTCTCCTTCTTTGCAGGACAAAATGGCTATTAATTTATCGGCCCAAAAGGTAAGTTATCTGCATAGCGGACACTTGCCCATGTTAAGTCAGCCCGACAAGCTGGCAATAACTTTGAATAATTTTGCCAAAGAGATTATCAAGTAGTTGAAGCAGGCGTTTTAGTAAATAATAATTGTAGTCGACAGACCACGGTCAACGGTATACAGCCAATAGAAACTCGAAAGTCTTTAATAATTTGTTCCGGATGTCATCTAATTACCCTCTTTCAAAAAGTTCAATCATTTCGCCTGCAATACTCAGGTTTGGCGGACGATTTGGCAAATTGCCCCTGGTAAACCAGGCAGCTTCAACAATCTCACTCTCGTCGATTACTATGAGTTGATTCGGATCAGCATCAGCCCAATAACCAATCATCATCGAGCCGGAGAAGGGCCATGGCTGACTTTTGTAATAACGAATGTTTGTCACATCAATGCCAACCTCTTCCTTTACTTCCCGGGCAACGGCATCTTCGAGAGATTCGCCAATGTCGGCATATCCTGCTACTAAGGAATAAAAATTGCTTCGGAAGTTTTTGCCCCGTGCAAGAAGAATCTTGTCACCAGCAGTTATGCCAACTATTATGGCCGGCGAAATTCGGGGATATACAGTCTGACTACATTCTGGACACTTAATGGCTCTTTCGTTTGTTTGTATAATTGTTTTATGTCCGCAATTTCCGCAGAATTTATTCTGGGTATACCAATTCATGAGCTGTGTACCAACAATACCGATCCATGCCATTTCCTTTCTTTTTAAGGTTCTGAAGAAGTTCATTTCTTCAAACAGGTAGTTATCGGTCCCGTTTACCGAAAGGTCTTCAACCCAAAAACAATTCTGATTATTGATAGAAAACAGAAAGACTGACTGCCCGGTAATATCTAGCTGAAGCAGATTTTCCCGCCTGGGAAGCTCCGGTTCATCTCCGTTTTGAACAAGCATCAGTTTGTTGTCTCTGAAGTAAAATATAAGATCGTCGACAGAAGTAGCCGATGGAAAATTGAAATGATTATTAAAAATGTGCGGGGCAATATCCTGAATCATAGACTTAAGTTCTTGAAAAGTTGTAAATTTAGTAAAGTTGATTTTTGGGAACAAAATTCAAAGCCGCCATTTACGGGTATTTTATAAAAAAATACACTGATGTCCGGTAAAACTACAAAATACCAGTTATTGTAAAAAAAAAATATTAATAATCAACGACATACAAATGGTTATTTTCAATTTTTCAAAGTAAGCCTATTAAAATAAGTTATACTGTAGCC
>JAJYAG010000001.1 GCA_021779665.1 Bacteroidota bacterium
TGAGTTTTCAACAGGCGTAAAAACGCGTTTAACAACACCAATATCCTTGGAAGAGGCTCTTCGGGTCCTCATAGCGGAGGCGGTGGTAATGACAATCCTGTTGGATGGGGGCGGAGCTTCTTTATTCAACTGCAATTCAACCTGAATTATGATCGCAAAATCGATACGCAATAGCATCTTCTTGCTTTTTTTAATCGTGTCTTTCTCAGGGTGCTTTAAAGAAGATACTCCTATTGAGCCTGTTTTAAGAAACGGTATTAAGATCACTCATTCCATTTATGATTACCAGAGTTTTTATGATTTATCATCCGATTCAATCTTTACAACCCCCAATACCAAATGGGATCTGGCATTCGAATCCTCTGCCACCGGCTGGAGGGTGAGAATTAACTATTCTAATTTGCAGGGATTATATCGGACTGGAAGCAGTGATTTTGGAGCTGAATCGTATGTAATTGATAACAAAAAGTGGATTTACGACGCCAGTAGCGGAAATCCCGACTCGACCGCTATTGGAAACTGGCGTGAAGTAACCGGCGACGGACCTCAAATTTATCTTTTAGGAACCTACGATGGTGTTCGGTATCGTCCACACCGTAAACTTAAGTTTTTGAGTGTGAACGATACGGCTTATAATTTCTCGTTTGCCAACATGAACAATACCGATATTACCTCCGTTACCTTAAAGAAAGATTCGGGGTATAATTTGGTGTATTATTCTCTTTCCAAGAAGGATACAGTTATTGTGGAGCCTGCAAAAAACCGCTGGGACTTGCTTTTTACCCAGTATACAACAACGCTTTTCACAGATGCCGGAGTTCCAACTCCTTACATTGTGCGTGGTGTTTATGTTAACCCGAATAATGTGGCCGTTATGCTCGATACCATCTCCTCCTTTGCTGATATAACTGCGCAAAACATCAATCTTAATAAATTATTTGGTGTACAGGATGTTATTGGGTATGATTGGAAGTCGGTTGAGATAAATCAGTCTGCGAATACAGCCAATTACGCCGTGAGACGTAATTATTCGTACTTAATTCGCGATACAAAAGGCGATTTTTACAAGTTCAGGTTTTTGAGTTATGTGAACGACTCTTTAAAAGTCGGATATCCCATGTTCGAAAAAGTGAAACTTTAAAACCTGAAAATTATAGCCGCACGTTATTTTTTGCCTAATTTTATTTCTTTAATCATCAACAAAACTTACCATGAAGAAATTAACCCCTATTGTCATAGCCATGATGTTGATGGCTTTGGTTTCATGTACCTCAAAACAGGAAAAGATGGAGAATAAATTGCGTGAATTTATTACAAAAGTGGAGCCTCAGGTGAAAGCCCTGGTTCAGGAGGCTTCTATTGCCAGCTGGGATGCATCCATTACCGGGAAAGCTGAGGATTATAAAAAGTCGGAAGACTCGCAGTTAAAATTAGTAAAGCTTTTTTCCGATACTAATCTTTTTGATGAATTAAAATCGATTAAAGAATCCGGACTTGTTAAAGATTCTGTCCTGAATCGTCAGATGGAAGTGCTTTACCCTGCATTTCTGAAAAACCAGGTAAAGAAGGAATTACTTGAGAAGGAAATTATCATGAGGTCGGAACTCGAGAAAAAGTATTCGAACTTCAGAGCCGACCTGAATGGTAAAAAAGTTTCAGATAACGAAATAGAACAGATTCTTACTTCGTCCACCAATTCCAAAGACCTTGAAGCTGCCTGGAAAGCTCACAAGGCAATCGGGAAAGAGGTATCGCAGGACATCATAGCACTTGTAAAGCTTCGCAATCAGATTGCAAAAGATCTGGGCTACGAAAATTATCATACCATGAGCATGATTTTTTCGGAACAGGAACCGAATGAAGTGCTGACCCTTTTTGACGAACTCGATACCCTTACAAAAGGTTCTTTTGCCGGGTTGAAAAACGATATCGATGAATATTTTGCAAAACGTTATAAACTTCCGAAAGATAAACTGATGCCCTGGCATTATCAGAACAGGTTCTTTCAGGAAGCTCCGAGGATTTACGATGTAGACCTCGATCAGTTTTATAAGGACAAAGATGTTGTAGCGCTTACCGATCAGTTTTATAAAGGTATAAACCTTGATATTGCCGACATTATTAAGAATTCCGACCTTTTTGAAAAACCGGGCAAGAATCAGCATGCCTATTGTACCGATATTGACCATAACGGTGATGTACGGGTACTTTGCAATGTTAAGCCAACCATGAACTGGATGAACACGATGCTTCACGAGTATGGGCATGCAGTGTATTCGAAATATTTTGATCCTCAGAAGCCTTATATTTTAAGGGATGCGGCACATACATTTACAACTGAGGCCATTGCCATGATTATGGGACGCAACGCTACAAATCCACAATGGATGGTCGACATGAAAATTGTTACTCCCGAACAAAAGGCTGAGATTGCTGAAGTTTGCCAGAAATCATTAAGACTGGAGCAGCTTACTTTTAGTCGCTGGGCACAGGTAATGTACCGTTTCGAAAAAGCAATGTATGCAGACCCCGATCAGGACCTTAATGCTTTGTGGTGGAATCTTGTGGAACAATATCAGTTGCTTAAAAAGCCCGAAGGCCGTAATGAGCCAGACTGGGCTTCGAAAATACATGTTGCCCTTTATCCATGCTACTATCATAATTACCTGATGGGTGAATTATTAGCATCACAGCTGTTTTATTATATCTCGGACAATATTCTGAAAAAGCAGGATTACAGCAATGTTAGCTTTGTAAATCATCCCGAAGTAGGTAATTACCTGAAAGAAAAGGTTTTTATGCCTGGAATGTTATATAAATGGAACGATATGATTGAACGTGCCACAGGCGAAAAGCTTACAGCAAAATATTATGCAAAGCAGTTTGTAAAGTAGGAGCTCAGATTGAACACGAAGACACAAAAGCACAAAGTTTTGAAATCATGAATTATTCTCTGTGTCTATAGTGTCTTCGTGTTCAATTTCTATATCATACTTATTATTATTTCGGCCCCTTCATTTGCTTTACCTTGATTCCAACCTCCCGGATCAATAGCGGGAAAGCCGGCTCTGTCATATTGTGGCCAAATCCCTGAAGTTCAAATAACCGTGTGTCTTTATGACCTGTTAGTTTCATCATGCGGGCCATGTAGGCATTTTCTTCGTAACGTCCCAGCATCTCCATTTCTTTGTCGCCTGTTATAAGTAGGAGCATTGGAGCATCGGCACGAACATGATAGAGCGGAGCAAATTCGTCGATAATGGGTTGTTTGTCCGAAATTCCACGCTCTTTGCGGATGGTAAAGTGTGTAATAACCTGCGGACTGAATGGTATCAGCCCTGCAATCCGGTTTGCATCGATATTGTATGCTTTCAGCCATTTTTTGTCCAGTCCCACCATTAAGTCGAGATATCCTCCGGCCGAATGACCCGAAAGGAAGATCAACGAAGGATCGCCTCCATATTTCTGAATATTGTTGAATACCCAGGCAACAGCAGCTGCGGCGTCTTCAATAAATTCCGGCGATTTAGCTCTGGGCGACAGTCGGTAATTAGGCGCCACTATGCAGAAACCCTTGTCCTTCAATGTCTGTGGAATTTCTTTCTGACCTGATGTTAATCCTCCTCCGTGAAACCAGACTATTGTTGCGAAACCTTTGCTGTCCTTCGGAAAATAAATGTCCAGCATGCATCTTTCTTGGATGTATTCGTTTCCGGACTTTTGACTTTCATAATAAGGAATATTCTTATCGGTTTGATACTGGATTTCCTGAGCTAATGTTGCTATACTTCCTGTTATCAGGATCAAAAAGGCAATGGTTAAGTTCTTCATAGAGTTACTTTATGGAAATAAGCTGCTAAAATAAGGTTTTTAAGGATTATGTGTTAATGATTGGATCAAAGTGCCATTAATTGCAGCCGATCATCCAGGAACTGCAGGCACTTCAATTCTTAAATTGCCTGTACTTTGTGTGAATGTTATATTTATAAAAACGATCCTTTCGTGCGCCGAATCTGACTTCTCATACTTAATATCATTCAGGCTTAAAAAGCTGTTTAATTTACTGTACAGATCGGGGATTTTCCGTTCTTCAATTTCAACCTTCAAACAAACTTCGATATCGGAATACATGTGAAAATCGATGATATAGCCATGGTTATTGACTATATTCTCAATTTCATAAATGGCTGCATTCCGATCTTTATTGCAATAACCTTTCCAGTAAAGGTTGGTGTTTTTATTCAAAAAAGCCCAGAACTCTTTTTGATCGCTTTCTTCCATAAACAAGTTTTAATTATTGTTTAACGGAATTGTAAATATAAAATCGCTTCCTTTCCCTAATTCACTTTCGACCCAGATTTTGCCATTATGTTTTTCGATAAATTCCTTGCATATAATTAAACCTAAACCAGTTCCTTTTTCGCCTTCAGTTCCGTTTTTAGAGTTTTTTTGTTTTAAGTCGAAAAGCTGAGACGCATTTTGGGTATCAATGCCAATACCATTGTCCGATACTGTTATGGCTATATTATTTTCGCCTTTCTCGGCAAAAATGTTAATAATGCCATTGCGGTTCGAAAACTTAATAGCATTTGAGATTAGATTCCGCAAAACTGTTTTAATCATGTTGTTATCGGCAAAAAGGTTGATGGTTTGAGGTGTTGCTATATTTATTCTTACATTTTTTGCTTCGGCTATAGGTTTTAAGTTTTCGGTTACCTCATAACATATTTTTAAGAAGTTGTTATGTTCGGGTTTAAAAGGAATCATATCCTGCTGAGTTCTGGACCACTCCAAAAGGTTTTCCAACAGATTGTAGGCATTTTTTGAGGAAGTATAAAGCTTTTGAGCAAGTTGTTTTCTTTTGGAATCATCCAGTTCATCATAGTTTTCCACAAGAAGTTCGGTGTGGCCCAGAATGTTGTTAAAAGGATTTCTTAAATCGTGGGCAATAATAGAGAAGAACTTGTCTTTAGTGGCATTTAACTCAATGAGTTTATGCTCGTTCTCCTTAATCTCAGTAATATCGTAACAGGAGCCGATATAACCCAGAAATGTATTGTCCAGGTCGTAAAAAGGCCGCCCAAAATCTCTGATCCAGCGGTATTCTCCAGCTTTGTTTTTAAGCCGGTATTCCATTAAAAATGATTGTTGATTATCGAAGGCATTTACATAAATCTGAACACAAAAATCAAAATCATCCGGATGGACTCCTTCAGCCCAGCCATAACCGAATTCCTGTTCAAAACTACGACCTGTAAATTCAAGCCAGGTTTTATTAAAATAATCGCAGAGCTTATCTAACCGCGAACGCCATATCAACGCCGGGAAGTCTTCAAATATTTTCAGGTATAATTCTTTGGCTTTGTTAATTTCGATTTGCTGTTGCTTTAATGTTGCATTTTCTTCTTCCAGTTCTTTTATCCTTTTTTGAAAATCTAAAATATCACTTTGCATAAAATGGTGTTGTTCATTTTTGACTTAAGTTCTAAGGCTCGTTACTTAAATTTACAAAAAAAAAGAATAAAGAAAGATGGACTTTATTGTTGACTTAAAATAAAAATTCCGTTTTTATCGGTGCCAATCCAGATATTATTGCTATTATCGGTTTGAATGGTTGTGATTTTATCGCCAAGTACTATGTTCTCCGGAGCCTGAATCCATGAAGTGCCATTGTAAACATACAATTCGTAGGAGCTGCTTTTGAGATTCGAAACCCAGCAGTAATTTCTTCGGTCGGCTTTAAGTGCTGTAATGAAAGAAAGTCTGGAATTTGTAAAAGGTGTTTCGAGTTTTCTCCAGGCGTTGTTCCGGTATTCATAAAGAGAATTTGAGTTATAGCTTGATGAAGACAATGAAAAATCTTCAAATAAATATAAAATTCCTGTTGGCCCGGCCGAAAAGCTGTTACTCCAGTAAAATGTCCCGCTTTCGGCACCTAAACATTGCCATGTTTGATTTGAAAATTTATAAACGTTTGTTTGATTAACTTTTCCTGAGGTAGTAATATAAAGAGATCCAGCATGATCTAAAGAGATGTTATAAATAACATGCTGATTCAACGCTGAGTTTTCAGGAGAGTACACTTTAAAGTTTTTCCCATCGTACATTACCAAACCTCCCAAATCGAAGGCACAACTTGAAAACCAAACCCTGCCATCCAGCCCCACTTCAACATTGCTTATATAATCACGGGGCAAGCCGGCATTTGCAACAGTAAACCATGTAAGCCCGTTCAGGGTAAGGTGGCCTAATCCACCTCCGTTGGTGGCAATCCAAAGCGTTTCGTCACCAGCTATTGAAATATCCAGAATGGGGAAATCAATGGTAAAAGTTTTTTCGTCCGAACCTTTAAAACGATAAAGTTCCTTTCCCGAAGCTACCCAGGTATTGCCGTTGTAGTTAGGTTCTATACAATCAATATGCTTTCCTTCCAGTAATCTTCCGGTAACATTGAAACGGACAGCAGCAGAATACTTTTTCAAAGTATCTTCTTTTTTTATAAGACTATCCAGTTGAGTTAGATCCGTAGTTTCGGTCTCAGTGCACGATTTTAAAAAAGGGAAAACTATCAGAGCACAAAAAACTCCTCTAAGCGTTAAATTTTTCAAAGAGTTCATGACTGGCGGTTTGTAGTTGTATTGTGTTGAAATTTGGATTCATAAACTTAAACTATTTGAAGATGAATGTCAAATAAAAAGAATTATTAACAAGAAAGGAGATTTTGAGGTAATGCTTTTAAAAAATGGAATATTTTTCCTCTCTTTGTTCCTGTTTTTGCCCAGTTTAAACTTCGCAGATGGAGGAGAAAGGATATCAAAAACCTGAAAAATACTGAGTTGTAAATTGAGGATCGTGAATTGAAGAGTTATAAATACATTAAAACATATAATCATGAAAGAATATTATGTAACTAAAAGATACGTGGATGCTGATGAAGATGAAGGTTTCCGTGTTGAAAAAATAAAAACAGGCAATAAGGATATTACCAAAAAGATTGATACTGAAAACCTGTTTGAAGATGATGATGATCTGATTGAATACCTTTCCGAAGTTTTCGATCAGGATCCTGATGAGATTGAAGTAATTGAAGAAGAACTAAAAGTTGAGTTTTCAGGTAGTCCTGATAAGCTTGATCCTGATGGCGCCGGAATGATTCAGGGATAATTTTGATCTTTTTTCGGTAAAAGAAAACGGCTGTAAACTTTTGAGGTTACAGCCGTTTTTGTTTCATATCAAAGGTCTGGTTACATCTTTTTCAAATAAGCCACATATCCGCCTCCGGGAGCCATTTTGATTTTCAGAGTTGAATTCTTGTCAACTGTTGTTTTTTCCTGTACAAGTTTTTCGGCATTTACATTGGCATCGGGTGCATCGGAAAAGGTAGCAGCTGAATATTTCCCTGCATCCAGAAAATCGAGCTTTACATCCAATTCACGGGCATCAGAGTTGGTCATTACTCCAATAAACCAGTCGGAGCCCGACTTACGCACCGACACAATATATTTACCCACTTCTCCGGCAGGTATTCGTGTATCGTCCCATTTTGTTGGAACTACTTTCAGGAAATCAATTCCAGGCTGATTGTAATAGTTGTCCGGATGATCGCAGACCGTCATTACCGGACTGTCGTAAACAACAAATTTTGCAAGCTCGTTGCAACGCGTATTCATAACATTAGCCGGACTGCCTGTTTTGAATTTATCTGGTGTTCGGTTGAGGAATCCTCCGGGGGTATAGTCCATTGGACCGGCTAACATACGTGTATAGGGCAGCGTAACATTATGTTCGGGAGTAACACGGGTCGACCATTTGGAATACTCATTTCCCATTACACCTTCGCGTGTGATAAAATTTGGATAAGTTCGCTGTAATCCGTCGGGTTTATAAGCACCGTGAAAATTAATCAATAGATGATGCTCAGCCGCTGCTTTCACAATCTTATGATACCAGTTCACCATGTCCTGATCGTCGCGATCCATAAAATCGATCTTTACACCTGCAATGCCCCATTTTTCATATAAGGCAAAGGCCTCTTTGTACTGACGTTCGGCATCGGTATTATAAAGCCATACCCAGCATCGTACGTTCTTTTCTTTGGCAAACCGCAATACTTCGGGCATATCAACTGCTGGGTTAACACTGGTGATGTCGGCATCGGGCTTGTTAAACTGGCCATACCATTGCCAGTCGATGAGCTGATATGGGAAACCCATATCGGAAGCGAACTGGATATATTTCTTCAAGGTTTCGGTATCCATTTTTACTTCGGCACTCCACCAATGGTCCCAGGCACATTTTCCTGGTTTAATCCACGATACATCCTCAATTGCACAGGGATCATTCAGATTCATTACGATTTCCGATTCAATCAGCCGGCCTGGCTCCTTGCCAAGTAAAATAACCCTCCAGGGGGAAAAGTGATCGTTTTTAACCTGCACTTTCACACCATTTTCATCCTGTTTGGGCCGTGGAGCAAGCTTTGTAAACAGCGAGATACCCGGCTCATCAGTTGTGATTTTTCTTCCAATGTAAAATGCTGCCCAGTCTTCAATATTGGCTTCAGTAATTGCTGCATAGCATATATCATTTACTTTCACCAAAAAAGGAAGTCCTATAACACTTTTCTCATTTAAATCGCCAATTTTTCCGGGCCAGAATTCCTTCTCCTGAGAAGTGGTATACGAGCCGTAATTAGCCATCCAGGCTTCGTGATTTCCTGCAAACCTGAAAGAAGACAATTCCTGTGTAATTTCCCTGTTCGAAAATCCATTCGCCATGGGCAGAAAATACCGAAAGGCAACACCATCGTTATAAGCACGGAAATAAAGGGTAAGTTTGCGTTGCGGATATTTTTTCTCCTTTAATTGCAGCGTAACTTCATTGCAGTTATCAACTATTTCGCTGTGTTTGCTGGCTACAGGAGTCCATTTTTCGTTGACGACTTTCCTGATACTGTCGGTAATTACCATATCGTTACCAAGCAAAGGTTCATTCACAAATTGAAAGCCTAAAACGGAAGGCATTATAATTTGTTTTCCTCCAAAAGAAACCGAATAGCTTAACTTTTCGCCGGCAATTATTTCGACTGCAATTTTTTTATCGGGCGATGAGAGTTTAACCTTCTGCGCGGAGATGCTGTTAAAAGCAAACAGAATTAAGAAAAAAGCTGTTATTTTGTTCTTCATAGTTAGTTAATTAAGGTTGATATGCAAATATATTAATAAATGTAATTTATACAATTAACTTTTAAAATTGACAATGTTTGGCTTTTTTATAATTAACCTGAAAAATAAACAGACTTATGCTGATTGATAAAAGCATTGCAGAACATTATTTCTGGGGCGATAACTGCGAAGGTTGGAGAGTAATCAAATCAGAATTATTAAGTGTGATTGACGAGGAGATGCCCCCTCAAACACAGGAAAAGTTGCATTATCATGAAAAAGCCTTGCAGATATTTCATATAAAGGAAGGTACTGCAAAATTTGAGATTGATGGTAAAGTTTTCTTAGCTCAAGCTAACCAGTCAGTAATTATTAATCCGGGTCTTGTTCACCGGATTAGCAATGAAACTGATAACCGGCTAAAGTTCCTGGTTATTTCGCAGCCTTCCACGGCAGGAGACCGAATTGAAATATAAAAGGCGTAACACTTTCGCGTTACGCCTCCAAGGACAAAATTGCATTTAACTCCCTGATTTCTGGTTATCGCCTAACTAATATAATTTATCGCCTAGTGCTGTTTTTAAACGGTACAAGGCAAGTGAGTAATCTATTTTTGCTTTCAGCAATTGCAGCGAACTTTCTGATAACCTGGTTTCTGCATCCAGCAGATCCAGGTTTGTAATTGCACCTGTTTGGTAACTTACCTGTGCAAGCTTATACGCTTCACGGGCCTGTTCGAGTTGCATTTCGAACTGGTTAATTTTCTTAAAACTTGAATTTTTATTCGATTCGTTCTCAATAACTTCATTAGAAACAGCCCTTTTTGCAAGATCAGTTTCCAGGGTTGCATTATTGATGTTCGACTGAACAATCGAAAGATTATTTTTCAACCGGTTACCATCAAACACTGGAATTCGCAAACCCAGTCCAACCGAAAAGTTTGGCTTTATTTTATTGAGTTCGGGTTGATACCCGTTTTTACCTCCTCCGCTTGCCAGAGCCGATAATACTGGGTTATTCTGCGATTTTGTGAGCTTATACAGTAATCCGGCCAGAGTTTCCTTTTCCTTCGCAAGTTGAATTTCAATGCGGTGTGCATAGGCATAGCTTAACAGAGAATCCTGCTGCAACTCAGGAATGATAGGATTTTCATTCAGCCGGACACTAGAAGGATTTCCTGCAGGAATGCCCAGCAACGAATTCAAAACAGCGCGTTGGGTTTGCTGCATGTTCTCAAGATCAGTTTTCTGACTCTCGGTGGTCGAAATTTTTACTTTGGTTGCAAGAATCTCGTAAGAAGTGGCCGATCCGGTGCTTTTTTTCTTTTCTACAAAAGTAAGATGATCCTGGAGGTTCTTAAGTTCTTCATTTTTAAGACGAATGGCTTCCTGAAGGAAAACCAGGGAATAAAAGCTGTTTACAGTAGCCAGAGCAAGTTTTTGTTTTGCAAGCTCAATATTCTGGCTGGAGAGATTTTTATTTTCCTTTTCGAGTTTTACATTGTTCGAAGTCTTTCCGAAATCGTAAAGTGTCTGCCTGTAATTTAAAGAAGCCGAATAATTATTATTTGGATACATCTGGATGTGTCCCAGGTTTGGAATTGTGAAAGAAGGAGCAGGCCCTATGTATGAGTAATTGCCGGTTACATCCACATCGGGCAAAAAGCCGGAATGGGCAAGATTAATTTTTGCATCGGCAACATTCAATGCTTCTTCAGCTTCTTTGATAGTTGGATAACTGGCAAGCACTTTTTGTATAACTTCGGTTAAAACAAGTGAGTCGCCTGGATTGCTTGTCTGACCGTTTACCTGGTAAAATGCCGTGGAAAAAACTGTCAGTATTAAAAGATGTATTTTTAAGTTCATATTTTTTTATTATTAGTCGGCCGCAGCCATTGCCGCGGGATTACCTTGTTCTTTTTCTTTACCCTTTCTCCGGCCGTGAAGCCAGAAAACCGGAATTCCACCCAGCAGGGTGATCAGGCCTGCAATCAGAAAGTCATCATCAACTGCCTGCACAAAGGCTTCTTTGTTAACCTGCGATGAGATTACCATCTGACTTTGACGTGCGGCATTTGCAGGAGCACTACCGGCTTCGCGCTGAATGTAATAACTCATCTGCGTATTGGTAGTTTTATATACTTCCGAATTTGACTGCAGGGCTTCACCATAGATCTGGGTATGGTAGTCGACACGGGACGATAGCAGGGTAGCGAGTATTGCAACTCCAAAGCTGCCTCCCAGCTGTCTGATGATGTTTGTCAATCCTGAGGCCTGAGCCATTTTTTCTCTTGGAATTTCGAGCATCGACATGGTGCTGAGTGCCGTAAAGAGCACTCCCATGGCAAATCCTCTGAAATATAGCGCCAGCATGATAAACTTATGCTCCGTTAGAGGCGTGAGAAAACTATTCAGATAAAAGCTGAAAGCCAGAATGATAATGCTCAGAAAAACAATAATCTTGGGATTGATTTTATTGCTCAGAAACCCTGAAATGGGAGCCATAATACCCTGGATAATTCCCACAGGAAGAAAGACAGCGCCCGACATAATCGCCGTATAGCCCAAAGAGTTCTGTAAATATAGCGGTAGCAGAAAAGTACTTCCAAACATGCCCACGCTGAAGATAAACATGATGATATTGGTTATCCCGAAATTGTAATTCTTCAGGAGACTAAGATCTATCAAAGGTTCTTTCACTGTAAGCTCTGTTGTGAGAAAAACAGCAAAAGCAACTATCGCGATTGCAAAGCATAACAATACATGCGGTGCTTCCCATCCTCCGGTATTGGTTTGTGCATTTCCTTCGGTAAGTGCATACAGAATCAGCGGAAGAAACGTGCTGACGGACAAAAATCCTAAAAAATCGAATCTCTTCTTAACAGGGTGAATGTATTCCTGCTGAATAATTATGGTTGCTATTAATCCCACAATTCCCACAGGTACATTTACATCGAAAATTAGCTGCCAGTTGAAATTATCCACCAGAAAACCACCAATCAGAGGGCCGAACGAAACGGATGCCGCGGCAGCTATCGACCAGAAGCCCACTGCAATACCTCTCTGCTCTGGAGGGAATTCCCGGAACACAATGGCCATACCGAGTGGCATGATGGTGCCTGCTCCAAGTCCCTGGATTACTCTCGAAATAATTAGCAGGTTCTCATTTCCTGAAATTCCGCAGAGGAACGAACCAATGGTAAAGAGTAGCATTCCCATGAAATACATACGTTTGTATCCAAACCTGTCGGATAGCCAGCCCGAGGTTGGCAGTGCTACCGCCAGCGCCAGCATGTAGGCCGTGATAACCCACTCGATTTTGTCGATTCCAACACCGAACGATGCCATAATTTTAGGCAATCCAACGTTTACAATGGTGGAATCGAGTACCGCCATAAAGGTTCCTATCATTACGTTCGCCAGAATCCACCATTTATAACTAGGGTGATTGGGATGATAGGAAGAATCGCGGTTTCGGAGGGCCTTACGAATATGATGTGAAGGTGTAAGTTTCCTTTTTGTCATTATTTAATAATTTTAACTACAACGGACATGCCGGATAAAAGCTTAACGGGATTTTTCCCATGGTTATCGATGCTGTCGATCGATATTTTTAGTGGTACCCTTTGAGTAACCTTAGTAAAATTGCCCGAAGCATTGCTGGGCGGTATCAGTGAGAACTGAGCTGCTGTGTTGGATCCGATGGAATACACTTTTCCAAAGAATGTGGCATCCGGATTTGCATCAACTTCAAACTTGGCATTCTGCCCATTGTGTATTCCTTTTAGCTTTGTTTCCTCGATAAACACCGACACCCAGAATTTAGTGGCATTTGTAACAGTAAGGATAGATTGTCCGGGTTGTGCTATATCGCCCGGTAACAACCAGCGCTTGGCAATAATGCCGTCGATGGGAGCATACAATTTTGTGTTTTTCAATTGAGCCGCGCTTACCGATATTTGCGCATCGCTGCTTTCAACCGAAGCTTGGGTGCTCGAAATCTGAGCCCTGGAAACATTCAACTGGGTTTTGGCAGCATCGTAGGTTGCCTGAGCCAGTTCATAAGCTTTTTGGGCGTGCTCATATTGTTCTTTGGTAGTAACGCCTCCTTCAAATTGCGTTTTGGCTCTTTGAAGATCGTCGGTGGCGCGCTGCAGGTTTATTTCCTGTACTTTGATGCTCTTTTGATCAGCAAGATATTTGGCTTCAAATTGCTGTTTATTTGTCAGTGCCTGGTTCTTTAGCGAGATCAGCTGCTGCTTTTGTGCATACATCTCGGTTGAATCAAGCTCTGCGAGCAGCATTCCTTTCTTCACTGAATCGCCTTCTTCAACATATAGGTGCGAGATTCTTCCTAACACCTTTGAGCCAATGGCCACATGATCCGAATCGATGTAAGCATCGTCGGTGGAAATATATTTGGAATAATTTCTGTACCAGAGAATTGATCCAACCAGAACTCCTGCAATCACAATAATTAACGGGATATAAACCTTTTTACCCTTCTTTTTTTCAACTTCCTGATTTTCCATTGTATATAAATCTTTATTCTTTGATTTTTAAACTCTTAATAAATATGTTGGTGATTTTATTCATCTTGTCGAGGAGCATATCATAATCCTCCTGTTCCACATACATCAGGTCTTTATTGTGAAATAACAAACTTCTTACTCCTCGCACCATTTCAAGAAAGAGGGAAGAGGATTCGTAGGTGTTTTCACAAAAAAATAACCCGGTGTCGACTCCTTGTTTTAATATAATTTCGAGCGAGGCAATTTCTTTCTTCCGGAAATCTGCCAAAACGTCTTCAATTACGGGCTTCATATGCCTGAAATCTTCCAGACGCAAACGGCTCAGATTGAAAAATGTTCTGAAATAATTGAGCCGTATGGCCATGAATTTCCTGATCATTTTTTCAGGTTCACTGGTTTCTTTGATGTTTTTCTCTATCAATTCAAAAAAGGCTTCCTGTTCGTTCTCTATAACTTTTTTATAAAGGTGTTCTTTGTCAGGGAAATAATAATAGAGGGATGCTTTGGATATGCCAACATCTCTGGCGATTTCGCTCATGGTTGTTTTTTCAAGTCCATATAAGCCAAAGCGCTTTTGAGCCGCACAAATTATTGTGTTGATTTTAATTGTATTATCACCGCAATGTGTAACCTGAACCATTCTTCTTTTTGACCATTTTGTTTGAAGGGTCAAATTTAAAGATTAATTTCAGATTAAAAGGCGAAATTTCAAATTAATTTGTCTGAAGTTTTATTCTTGAGGAAACAATGGTGGTCATTAGTCCTAAAACTGCAATCAATGCAAACGACCAGCGCAGACTCGACATTTGAGAGATAAAACCAATTAAAGGCGGGCCTATCAGAAAGCCTGCAAAGCCTATGGAAGCTACGGTGGTGATTGCCACGCCTGGGTTCATGTCTTTTGACCTTCCGGCAACACTATAGCATAACGGAACTACCGAAGAGGTACCTAATCCTACAAGCAGGAAACCTATGGTTGCTGTTAGCATATAGGGGAATATTACTGCTGTAAGTAACCCTGATGCAATGATAATTCCGCTTACTTTTAAAATTTTCTGCACCCCGAATTTAGTCACAAGCCGGTCAGCTGTGAACCTTCCGGCCGACATCATAAACATAAATGCGATATATCCCAAACGAACCAGTTCTTTAGGCGGATGAATAATATTTTCGAAGTATATGACGCTCCAATCAAACATGGTACCCTCGCAAATCATGCTTCCGAAAACAATCATTCCCAAAAAAACAATCTGGCGGCTGGGCTTAAACACTTGCCTTTTCTGTTTTTGCGGAGGATTGGCATCGCGTGGTAAAATCCAGTTGCGCATAGCGATCATCAGCGAAAAAGTGATGGCATAAACAAGGCAGAAATGGACAAATGGTGTAATATCCAAACTTACCATTAACGTAGCGAAAACACCACCAGCAAATCCAGCAAGGCTCCACACTCCATGAAACGAGGCCATAATGCTTCGTCTGTAAAGCCGTTCAACACCAACACCCTGGGTATTTACAGAGATACCGCACATATTGCCGAACATGCCCATAGCAAATAGTCCCAAAGCCAAATGCCAGGACTCCTTCGCCAAACCAAGCGATATCACCGCCAAAGGATAAACCAAAATTGCAAAGCGGAGTATTTTCTTGCTGCTGTATTTGCTCACCAGATATCCCGAAAGTCCCATGGCTACAAGCTGACCAATAGGCAGAGAAAACAGGAGTCCTCCCAGTTGAGCATCATTAAGATGGAGGGTTCGTTTGACATCAGGAATACGGTTTGCCCAACTGGCAAACGTAAACCCCATAATAAAAAAGAAGGTGCTTACTGCTATCCTGTAATATTGCCTTGTGGGAAGTGATAAAGAAAAACGCATTGAGAAGTTCAGCCTGATGAGTTTGCAAATTTAATGAAGTAAAAATTTATTGTGAATAAGCACAGCAATTTTGTTTTATATTTTATTTTAGCCTCAAACATTTTGTATGAAGGAAACTGTTACCACGTATTATCTTGAAATGAATTCTCCCTCCGAATTTATTCCGACGAAAGGGTTTAAGGAACTGATTGAACTAAAACCCATATCAAAAGATATTTTTCAGCATTGGATGCTTTTTGTCGGTGTGGGATTACCATGGCGCTGGTACAGCCGGTTAAAATGGTCTCCTGCCGAATGGGAAGATTATCTGCGGACTAACAATGTGTTAACGTATCTGGCATTCAGTAAAACGAGTCTGACCGGGTATTTCGAACTCCTTACCGGAGAAAATAATGCTGTTGAAATCAGGTTTTTCGGACTATTCACGTCTAGCATCGGTAAGGGATTTGGAGGTGCTTTATTATCGCATGCTGTGGATGTTGCCTGGAAATCGGGCGCTGAAAAGGTGTGGCTGCATACATGCACAAGCGACCACCAGGCAGCGTTATCAAATTACCAGGCGCGGGGTTTTAAACTGGTAAAGGAAAGTACTGAAGACGAATTTATTCCCGATAAAAAGGAATACCTGAACCTTATCCATGACTTTATGGATAATTATATAGATTCTCAAAATACCGGTTTGAAATAGGATTTTTCAAACCCGGTTTTCCGCTAAACTTTGATTATTCTATTTTGTTTATAATGCCAAATAAAATTATAAACTATGGAAAATTCTATCATATTCTCAAGTTATTCACTTGGCGGATTATCATTAAAAAACCGGATTGTTATGGCACCGATGACCCGTTCGCGTGCTATCGGAAATATTCCAGCCGATATTTCTGTTAATTACTATGCCCAGCGGGCAAATGCCGGTCTGATTATAACTGAAGGCACATCACCTTCTCCCAATGGGTTGGGTTATGCCCGGATACCGGGAATGTTTAGCGACGATCAGGTGAGCGCGTGGCGCAAAGTTACGGATGCTGTACATCAGCAAGGCGGGTTGATTTTTGTTCAGCTTATGCATACCGGGCGAATTTCGCATGAACACAATTTGCCGGCAAACGCTGAAGTACTGGCTCCATCTGCTGTTAAACCAAAAGGCAAAATGTTTACTGATGTTGAAGGACTGTTAGAATTTCCTGTGCCTCGTGCCATGTCGGCAGAAGAGCTTGCCCAAACACAGCAGGAATTCGTTCATGCTGCCAAATGTGCTATAGAAGCTGGTTTCGATGGTGTTGAACTTCATGGTGCCAACGGTTATCTTCTGGAACAGTTTCTTTCTCCATTCAGTAATCAGCGTACCGATGATTATGGCGGAAGTATAGAAAACCGCTGCCGTTTTGTGCTTGAAGTGGCTGAAAAAGTTAGCATGGCAATAGGGAAGGAGCGCCTTGGGATTCGTCTTTCGCCTTACGGTGTTGCCAGCGATATGCCGCATTATCCTGAAATTGAGAAGGAATATACTTATCTGGCTGAAAAACTGAATGAACTGCAGATCGCTTATATTCATGTGGTGGATCATAGCAGCATGGGAGCTCCTGAAGTTCCTGTAAGTATTAAAAGGATGTTTCGTGAAAAATTCAAAAATACGTTGATATTGTCAGGTGGTTATACCAAAGAAAGAGCTGAGCAGGATCTGGAAGCTGGTCATGCCGACCTGGTTGCCTTTGCAAAGCCCTTCATCAACAATCCCGACCTTGTTGAGCGCTTTCGCAACAACTGGCCACTCTCTGATAATCTGGATACTTCAACTTTTTATACTCCCGGAGAAAAAGGATATACCGATTATCCAGCCTATAAGGCTTCCACGGTCGATGCTTAACAGAATTTTTTGGAATTACGGGTATGCTGATGGCTCTTTATATTATTAAACACTTTTATTGATGGTATGAAGCTGAGAAAAATCAACTTTAATCTTTTTTGGAAAATGTACTTTTCAAGCTTTAATGATCAATCATTTACAGTTACCTTATAAAACGAAAATCTATGAAATCAGAAGCTTACATTGCTAAAGAAGAAAAGTATGGTGCTCATAATTATCATCCGCTGCCTGTTGTTTTAGAAAGGGGCGAAGGTGTTTTTGTGTGGGATGTGGAAGGTAAACGTTATTTCGACTTCCTTTCAGCTTATTCGGCAGTTAATCAGGGGCATTGTCATCCGCGCATTATCAATGCCATGATTGAACAGGCGAAAATACTTACGCTTACTTCAAGGGCTTTTTATAACAATGTGTTGGGCGATTTCGAGGAGTTCATCTCCAAGCTGCTGGGTTACGACCGCGCTCTTCCCATGAACAGTGGTGCCGAAGCTGACGAAACTGCTCTTAAGCTTTGCCGCAAATGGGCGTATCTGAAAAAAGGTATTCCCGAGAATCAGGCTAAAATCATCGTTTGCGAAGGAAATTTCCACGGCCGCACCATTACCATTGTTTCCATGAGTAACGATCCCGATTCTTACAAGGATTTTGGTCCGTTTACGCCTGGTTTTGAAAAAATTCCTTACAATGATATTCCTGCATTGGAAAAGGCGCTTGCTGATCCTAATGTTGCCGGTTTTCTGGTGGAACCTATTCAGGGTGAAGCTGGTGTGTTTGTTCCCGATGAAGGTTTTCTGAAAAAAGCTTTCGATTTGTGTAAGTCGAAAAATGTTTTGTTTATTGCCGACGAGGTTCAGACTGGCTTATGCCGGACAGGAAAAATGCTGGCCTGCGATCACGAAGGTGTTCGCCCCGATATTCTTGTGCTTGGCAAAGCGCTTTCGGGTGGTGCCATGCCGGTAAGTGCTGTT
This sequence comes from Bacteroidota bacterium, assembly GCA_021779665.1. Taxonomy (GTDB): domain Bacteria; phylum Bacteroidota; class Bacteroidia; order Bacteroidales; family JAAUTT01; genus JAAUTT01. The sequence continues at coordinate 18,402 of JAJYAG010000001.1, forward strand.
TTGGCCGACGATGAAATTATGCTTACCATCAAACCTGGTGAACATGGCTCCACTTTTGGTGGTAATCCTCTTGCTTGCCGCGTTGCCATTGAAGCTTTAAAAGTTTTGGTAGACGAAAAACTTGCTGAAAATGCAAGTCGTTTGGGTGAAATTTTCAGAGCCGAAGTGAGCAAAATTAAATCGGATATGATTGAGCTTGTTCGTGGTAAGGGTTTATTGAATGCCATTGTAATTAAGCCTAAGAATGGCAAAACAGCATGGGATGTTTGTGTTAAAATGAAGGAAAATGGCTTGCTGGCCAAACCTACGCACGAGCATATCATCCGGTTTGCTCCACCACTTGTGATTAACGAACAGCAGATTTTTGAGGCTGTTGATATTATTAAAAAATCCCTTGCTTCGTTTGAGTAGAAATAATGCAATATTTGTCCGGTGAGATTCCGATCTCTACCGGACTTTTTTTATGTAAAAAAATCAATTTTATTTTTATGTATAACAGATTAATAAACAAAGGTTTAATTTTAGGAATGATGGTATGTTGTTTTGCCGCATGTAAAAGCGAGAAGACTTCGCCTCCAGCAATCAATGCAAGCGATTTGGATGTTTCTGTAAAGCCGCAGGACGATTTTTACAGGTATGCCAATGGAGGATGGATGAAAGCAAATCCCCTTACCGAAGAATTTTCACGTTATGGCTCTTTCGACAAGTTGCGTGAAGATAACGACAGTATGCTGCACAGTCTTGTGGACGAACTGGCCAAAGGTCAGGGTGAAAGTGGCCCTGTTGCCCGCAAGATAGGTGATTTCTTTGCTTCGGGTATGGATACCGCTTTAATTGAGAAAGAAGGTATTAAGCCATTGCAACCTTATTTTGATAAGATCGATCAACTTAAGACCAATGCTGATGTTCAGAAATTGATTGCTGAGTTTCATAAAATGGGTATTGGCTCATTATTCAATTTTTCTGGCGATATCGACAGCAAAAACAGCGAAATGGTGATCGGAACTTTTTACCAGGGTGGTCTTGGTCTTTCCGACCGCGACTATTATGTTAGCAACGAAAAACGTGCTGTTGAAATCCGCACTGAATATGTAAATCACCTCCAGCGCATGTTTCAGCTCTTAGGTAATTCAAAGGAAGTTGCTGCTGCAAAGGCCGAAAGGATTATGAAACTTGAAACCCAGCTTGCGTCTTCGTCGTTTACACGTCTGGAACAACGCGATCCTGAAAAGAATTACAATAAAAAGTCTCTTGCTGAAGTAAAAAAACTTCTTTCTTCATTCGACCTCGATGGTTATTTCGGAAATATTGGTTTGTCTAATCCAGGCGATCTCAATGTTGCCCAGGTGAAATTCTTCACCGATCTTAATGTTCTTTTCCCAAAAGTAGATATGGAAACGTGGAAGGATTACCTGACATGGAATCTTATTCATGGTACTGCCCGTTATGTGAATGCAGATTTCTCCAACGAACATTTTGCTTTTTACGGGAAATTTCTGTCCGGTCAGCCAAAAGACAAAGCACGCTGGAAAAGAGTGCTTGCTGCTACCGACAATACCATTGGTGAAGCTCTGGGACAAATGTTCGTTAAAAAATATTTCCCTCCTGAAGCCAAAGAACGTATGCTGAAACTGGTTGAAAATCTGAGGGGAAGTCTTGCCGATCGTATTAAAAACCTCGATTGGATGGGTGATTCGACCAAACAAAAAGCTTTGGAAAAACTGGCTGCCATTCGCGTTAAAATAGGCTATCCTGACAAATGGAGAGATTTCAGCGGACTCAATATCGAGCGCAAGGCTTATGTTTTAAATGTTTTGGAAGGTTCGAAGTTCGAAACCGAATATCAGCTTAAAAAAATTGGTAAACCGGTTGATAAGGACGAGTGGTTTATGACTCCGCAAACTGTAAATGCTTATTACAGTCCGAATATGAACGAAATCTGCTTCCCTGCAGGTATTCTCCAACCCCCGTTTTTCTTTATGAATGCTGACGATGCTGTGAATTATGGCGCTATAGGCGTGGTTATCGGTCACGAAATTACCCATGGTTTCGACGATCAGGGCCGTCTGTTTGATAAAGCTGGTAATCTCACCAACTGGTGGACCGAAGAGGATACCAAACGTTTTAATGAACGTTCTGAAGTGCTTGTAAATCAGTTCAATAACTTTACAGTGCTCGATTCAGTGAAAGCCGATGGTAAATTGACGTTGGGCGAGAATATAGCCGACCTTGGTGGCTTGAACATATCTTATTATGCTTTGCAAAAATCGCTGAAAGAAAATCCTGCTAAGGAAAAGATTGATGGATTTACTCCGGAGCAACGCTTCTTCCTTGCTTATGCTCATGTTTGGGGTCAGAATATCCGTAACGAGGAAATTCTACGCCGTACAAAAGAAGATGTTCATTCTCTGGGCGAATTTCGTGTGAATGGTCCTTTGCCCAATTTACCCGAATTTTATGCTGCTTTTGGCATAAAGGAAGGGGATAAGATGTATCTTGCTCAGGATAAAAGAGCGATAATCTGGTAGGCGATAGTTTTTAGTGGTTTAGGTATCAGGAAATACAAAGAGTTTTCAACAAAGAGAGATTTTGTATGTTTATGTTATCCTAAACACCTAAATTGCTAACGCCTAAACAGCTATACAAAATGGAAACAAATTCATGTCTATGGCCGGGCGAACATCGCCTGGCCATTTTATATCACGATAACGAATGGGGCGTTCCGGTCCACGACGATCGCAAGCATTTCGAATTTTTAGTGCTCGATGCTTTTCAGGCTGGATTGAGCTGGAATACAATTCTGAACAAACGCGAAAACTTCCGCACAGCCTTTGATAATTTCGATTATCAAAAAATAGCCGGCTACGACCAGGATAAGGTAGATGAACTGATGAACAATGCTGGCATCATTCGTAATAAAGCTAAAATTTTGGCTACCATTTCCAATGCTAAGGCTTTTATGGAAGTGCAGAAGGAGTTTGGCTCCTTCGATAAATTTATCTGGGGTTTTGTAAATGGTAAACCAATAATAAACCAACATCAATCCTTACAAAATGCTCCGGCCCGCACTGTGGTTTCTGACACCATGAGTAAAGCTTTGGTTAAAAGAGGGTTTAAGTTCGTGGGTTCAACCATTTGTTATGCTTATATGCAGGCCGCCGGACTTGTTAACGATCATCTTGTTTCGTGCAATCGTTATCACGAAGTGCAGAAATTCTATTAAATTTGCTTTTTCTCAAAAGGAGGTGAAATAGTCGGTAAAGATTATGGATATTTTCCTGAAAAAAATGAGCAGATGAATCATATTGGCAGGTTGATTATAATTATCGGAGTATTTTTCGTTATTGTAGGCGTTGTTGTCTATTTCTGGGGTGATAAATTTTCATGGCTGGGACGTTTACCCGGCGATATCCGGGTTGAAAAAGAGAACTTCCGCTTCTATTTTCCTATTACAACTATGATTATCATTAGTGTTGTTGTCAGTCTTCTGATCCGACTCTTTCAGAGGTTCTTTAATTAACATGAAAACTGCTTATTTCTTCGAAATACCAATTAATTTCACATAATATGTGCCGATAGAATCGGTAATTGGGTCCAAAACAATTTAATTATTTTCTGATGAATATTGTATTTCTTGATGCGAAAACAATGGGAGAGGTGCCTAACCTCAAAATGCTTGAAAAGTCAGGCAATTATACTTCTTACCCTATAACCTTGCCACATGAACGAAAGGAACGTATTAAGACAGCCGATATCGTCATCACCTGCAAAGTGATTATCGACAGGGAGATGATAGATTCGTGTCCGGGTTTAAAGCTCATTTGTGTGGCCGCAACAGGAACCAATAATGTGGATGTGGAATATGCTCACTCGAAGGGGATTGCTGTAAAAAATGTGGCTGGCTATTCAAGTGAAAGCGTAGCTCAGCTCACGGTTTCAATGGTGCTGGCTTTGGTTAGCCGTATCGGGTATTACGATAACTTTGTAAAAAGTGGCGATTACTCCAGGAGTGACATGTTTACACATTATGGACCCAGGTTTTTCGAGTTGAAAGGTAAAAATCTGGGGATTATCGGTTTGGGTAACATTGGAGCCAGAGTTGCCGAAATCTTCTCAGCTTTTGGATTGAATATTTTTTACCATTCTGTATCAGGGAAAAATATATCCGATAAGTATAAGCATCTGGATTTAAATAAATTATTATCCACATCCGATATAATTACTATACATTGTCCCCTTAACTCTCAAACCAAAAATCTAATCCATAAAGGAAACATTTCTTTGATGAAACCCGATGCAATTCTGGTCAATATGGCACGCGGAGGAATTGTAAATGAGAGTGATATTGTTACTGCTTTAAATTCAGGCCAGATTGGTGCTTTCGGAACTGATGTTTTCGAGAAAGAGCCTATTCCTGCTGATAGTCCGTTTTACCAGCTAAACAGTAAGGATAATGTTATTTTTACTCCTCACATTGCATGGACAAGCGTGGAGGCAAGGACTCTTCTAATTGAGAAGTTGGTGGATAATATTAAAACCTTTTCAGCCTGAGTAGTTTAATGTAGTTTATTCTTCGAAAAGTCTTTATCATTTTTAGTATGCGTGGATTATATGCAATTCTCTTTCTTGTAGTTTCCAATGTATTTATGACATTCGCCTGGTATGGCCATCTGAAATTTAAAGAATGGACATGGTTTAAACATACCGGTTTGTTTACCATTATTTTGCTGAGTTGGGGAATGGCCTTTTTTGAATATTGTTTTCAGGTTCCGGCTAACAGAATAGGATTTAAAGGTAATGGAGGACCGTTTTCACTAATAGAATTAAAAGTAATTCAGGAGGTTTTAACACTGACGGTTTTTACAATTTTTTCTCTGATTTTCTTTAAAAATGAGACCTTTAAATGGAATCATTTTGTAGGTTTTATTTTTCTTATACTGGCCGTATATTTTATTTTCAAAAAGTAACGAAGCTTTCTTGTTTTTATTATATTGCAGCGGTATAATTTTTAATATATTTATACAAATTTGAAAGTACTTTAGAAGAAGTAGTTATTTAGCATTAACATTATTTGGGAAACGAGTGTTTATTATTTGTAATGATCTATGATGAATAGCTGGGAAAATAAAAAGATTTTGATTGCTGAGGATGAGGAGACAAACTACTTGTTTATTGAAGCAATTCTTGAGGACACAAAAGCTGAGTTGTTGTGGGCAAGAAATGGATGTGATGCTGTTGATATTTTTAATAAGCAGAACGACATCGACTTGATCTTAATGGATATCAAGATGCCGGAAATGGACGGAATAACTGCCACAAAGCAAATTCGTGAAAAAAACACCACTATTCCTATCATTGCTCAAACGGCATATGCCATGTCGGAAGATAAAACCAAATGTTTAAATGCCGGATGCGACGATTATTTAACCAAGCCAATCAATCACAAAGTTTTGTTGGCTACCATTGAAAAATATCTTACGCGATAACATAAAAAAAGCCCCCGGAATTCAAATTCCGGGGGCTTTTTGCTTTATCCTGTTTTTTAATGATTACAGCTTCCTTCATCTCCACAACCACAGCCATGATTGTCATGTCCGTCGCCGCAGCCACAACCGCCGCAACCACCTGAATTGTGAATATGTCCATGGTTCAGCTCTTCTTCTGTAGCTTCGCGAACTCCAACAACTGTACCTGCAAAAAATAAATCTTCATCAGCAAGTGGATGGTTAAAGTCCATTTTTACAGAATTGTCCGATACATTTACAACAATACCATTTAAACGGTTTCCGTCGCCATCCATCATGGGAATTGCATTGCCTTCCTTAACCATCTCAGCATCAAACTTTCCGTCAACCATGAAAACGTCTTTAGGAACATCTACGATTGCTTCATCGGACGATACTCCGTATGCTTCTTCACTTTTCAGCATAAAATCGAAGGAATCGCCAACCTTTAAACCACTGATATTTGATTCAAATTTCGGAAGAAGATTACCTACACCGTATATAAAAGTCAGGGGATTGGAGTCATTGAGTTTCTCAACTATTTCGCCCTCTTTTCCGTCGACACGTAATTCATAAACAAGCGATACAACTTTGTTTTTTGCTATTTCCATTTTTACATTTATTTTTAAAAAGTACAAAGAAAACTGTTTCTTACGAAGCAGCCAAATTATTTGGTTTTAAATATTTTTTAAATAAAAACACAACTACAGTAATATTTGTTCATTGATAAAATCTTAAAACCCGCTTGGTGAAACCTTTTTAAAGATTAATTGTTTGCAATAATAGTTATGATTTTTCACTAATCCTTATTAATTATTTTCTATGAAAGGCAAAGTAAAATGGTTTGATTCCGCAAAAGGTTATGGTTTCATTCAATCGGACGAGGGCAAAGATATTTTTGTCCATTACACTGGTATTGAAAGAGATGGGTTTAAAGCCCTGCAGCAGGGGCAGGAAGTCAGTTTTCAGATAGCTGACGGAAAAAGAGGCCCCCAGGCAACGAAAGTTAAGATTGTAGATTAGTAGAGATAATAGTGTTGATAGATATAAATTCCCGCAATCTTTTGTGACTCATACAAAATGCCCTGAAAAGGGCATTTTTGTTAAAAATCAAAACCTATTTTAAAAATCGGATTGGAATAAGGTGAATTGGTTGTTTCATTGAGGTTCCACATAATTAGCATATAAATACTGGACCGTCTTCCGATTGCTTGTTTTATACCTCCTCCAACCAAAAAACTTTCAATCCAAAACCTTCCGTCCGGAGGATAGTTAGGATATTCAAAGTGTTTTCTTTCCAGGCTTAATTGTTCATATTCCGCTTGTCCAATAATTGAAATGCCGTTTCCAATACCGAAGGTTGCTCCCATATCCTTAATTAATGCTAACCGGGTAAAGAGGTTAAAGCCGTAAATGTGCGTTTCAATAGGAGCTACAGGGAATCCGTAATAATTGTAGGTGGTTTTTTTGTTATAGTATTCATAAGTAATTCCCACACCAGCACTCCAGCGCGGATAAATGTAATACCCTACATGAGGGGACACTTCAATATCGGTTATGGTTCCAAACTGAAGTCCAACATTCCCTCCAACATACATGCGGTCCCATAATTTTGGCTTTTCTTTCTTGGGTTGCTGGGCCAAAACAGTGGCAGAAAAAATCAGACTTAAAAATATTGTAAAATATATGTTATTGATTTTCATTTTATTTAAAATTTTTAATTCTTCAGAAAATATAAATAACTTTATTTAATGAAACTTAATGCCATTTTATATTTTTTTGTAATTTACATGGTGTAAAAATAGTGAAAAACATATACGAAAGATATATTGTTTGGAGCATTCTTTACAAAATGAATACCAGAAAAAACCTGCTTAGAGGTTAGGTTTGTATTAATAAAAATTTTAATGAACGTAGTTATAACAGGAGCCAGTCGGGGGATAGGTTTTCAACTGGCACAGCATTTTGCCCGTTCAGGTGCAAAGAAGATTATAGGAATTTCCCGCAACTATAAGCAATTGTGCAGCTTAAAGGAAATTTGCCATGAAAAATATCCGCAAACGGAGTTTTTAGCTGTTGCTTACGATCTTCAGGGTATCATGCAGAATGAGCCTCAGTTGGCAGGACTTATCAAGCAGAATCTCAGCTCTGTTGATATTCTTGTTAATAATGCAGGACTTTTAAATCCAAAGCCATTCGAAAGTGCCTCTGCCGATGATATCATGCGCATTTTCAATGTCAATTATTATGGGCCTGCGCTCCTTACCAAAAACCTGATGCCCCTTTTAAAAGCTGCGCATGGTCATGTTGTTAATATCACAAGCATGGGAGGTTTCCAGGGAAGTGCAAAATTCAAAGGACTTTCTCATTATAGCGCAAGCAAAGCTGCACTCACAGTCCTGACTGAATGTCTGGCAGAGGAATATAAAAGTGAAGGCGTCTCTTTTAACGCGTTGGCCTTGGGTTCGGTGCAAACCGAAATGCTTGAAGAAGCTTTTCCCGGCATAACAGCCCCCTTAAAACCTGAAGAAGTCGCTGAATTTATTGTCGATTTTGCTATAAATGGAAAGAAGTACTTTAACGGGAAGGTACTACCAGTATCTATTTCAACACCTTAGACGTAAACTTTAATTTCGGTCTCATGCATTAAAACCCGATAGGCATTTAATGCAAGCGCCCGCATTTCATCTTCTCCGGGATAGATAAAAACCGGTGCGATAAAATGTATTTTTTTGGTGATATAATCCATTAAGGTTTTATTGTGAGCTAATCCTCCGGTAATCAAAATATTATCAACTTCCCCGTTAAGCACAGCAGCCATAGCTCCTATGTATTTTGAAATCTGATAACCTAAGGTGTTTTGCAATAGCAAGGCCTGGGGATCACCTTCTTTGGCTTTAGCCTCTATAACCATCGCATCATTGGTGCCAAAATAGGCAACAAAACCACCCTCGCCGGTAACCATTTTTTTGAGGGTATCCTGCGTATATTCACCGCTAAAACAAGCTTTGATTAAATCGCCGACCGGCAAAGTGCCGCTGCGTTCGGGCGAAAGCGGTCCCTCTCCATCGAGTGCCTGGTTTACGTCTATGACTTTCCCTTTCAGGTGGGCTCCTACGGAAACGCCACCTCCAAGATGTGCAACAATTAAATTAAGTTCTTCGTAATGTTTTCCTATACTTTTTGCATGGATACGGGCTGTCGCTTTTTGGTTAAGCGCATGAAAAACAGAGCGCCGCGTAAATTGCGGTAACCCGGTAAGCCGTGCTTCGTTGCAAAGCTCGTCCACCACAACCGGATCGGCAATATAGGCTTTGGCTCCGGGAAGTTCCCTGGCAATATCATCGGCAATTAATGCTCCCAGGTTGCTGGCATGCTCTCCATACTGGCACGACAGCAAATCATTTTTCATGGGTTTATTAACCTCGTAAACACCTGATGGAATAGGTTTTAACAAACCGCCACGTCCTATGACGATTTCAATTTTTTCAATATTGACCCCGGCACTTTTAAGTTCGGAGAGTATAATTGCCTTACGGAAAGAAAATTGATTGATAACGTTTGGAAAGTTCTTTAGCTCTTCTGAAGTGTGTTTAATATTTTTTACAAATACCGACTTAATATTGTCGTATACAGCAATTTTGGTTGAAGTAGAACCTGGGTTAATAGCTAGTATAAGCCTGTTTTCCATTAAATTATGTCAATAATGTTGCTAAGGCTATCGAATATAGTTTACTTTCCTCTGTATCGGCTCTTGATGTGAGTACCACCGGAACACTGGCTCCAACAACTACTGCTGCTGTTTTGGCTCCACCCAGGAATATAAGTGATTTATATAAAACATTACCGGCATCTAGATTATGGACTACAAGCAAATCGGCATCTCCGGCCACATCACTTATAATTCCCTTGTGTTCTGCAGCTTCCCTGGATACGGCATTATCTAAAGCAAGCGGACCATCTACCATACAGCCTTTAATCTGGCCTCTCCGGTTCATGGTTGCCAGAATAGCCGCATGTTCTGTCGATTCTATTTTACTGTTAACTGTCTCAACAGGACAAACCATGGCTACCTTGGGAACAGGGCATCCTAACTTGTGAAAGACCTCGGCAGCATTTGAGATCAGACTGATTTTTTCATCCAGGGTAGGTGCAATATTCATTGCAGCATCTGTTAACCCTAAAATTTTATGATAATGCATGGTCTGAAAAAGTGCTACATGACTTAAAACCTGACTTTTTCTGATGCCTTTTTCTTTGTCGAGTATTGCTTTTAGCAGGGCAGCTGTGGAAACAAAGCCTTTCATGAGAAGTTCTGCTTTTTTTTCTTTTACAAGCTGAACAGCAAGTCGGGCAGACTCAGCCGGGTCATTCTCGGGGATAAGCTTAAATCCTGAAATATCGAAATCTATTTTTTTGCAATAGTCTTCAATTTTGTTTTTATTACCTATAAACAAAGGCTCAATAATGCCTTCCTTCACGCCATCATGAATTGCTGATATAACTGCTTCATCTTCTGCAGCAGCAACGGCAATGATTTTTTTTCGTTGTTTCTTCGATTCGTTTAATAATGATTCAAAATTTGATATCATAATAGTATTTTAGTAATCGATCTTATAGCCCTGGTTTTTCATGTTTTCAAGAATATCCATTGTGTCCTGGGCTATAATAAGTTCTTCATTCGTAGGTACAACCAAAACTTTTACCCGTGAGTGTTCTTTTGTAAGCACCATTTCTTCGCCGCGCAATCCGTTATTCCTGTCATAATCGAAATCTATCCCCAGGAATTCCAATCCCTTTACTACTTCACTGCGGGTGTAATCCGAATTCTCGCCAATACCCCCGGTAAATATAATCATATCCAAACCGCCCATTGCTGCGGCATACGAACCGATATACTTTCTGATGCGGTAGTGATACATATTAAGTCCCAGCTTAGCCCTTTCGTTCCCTTCGTATGCGGCTGTCATTATTTCGCGCATATCGGATGAAACACCTGTGATGCCTAGCATGCCGCTATGTTTGTTTATCAACGTGTTAGCTGTGCTTATGTCAAGTTCCTCTTTCATCATCAGATAGGTGAGTACACCCAGATCGAGGTCACCGCTGCGGGTTCCCATAATTAACCCTTCCACAGGCGTAAGTCCCATGGAGGTATCGATTGAAACTCCATTACTGATGGCTGCCACTGAGGCTCCATTGCCCAAGTGACAGGTGATTATTTTCATGTCTTTCTTATTCATGCCAACCATTTCGGCACCGCGCTGCGAAACATAGCGGTGGCTGGTTCCATGAAAACCGTAACGTCTTATTCCATATTTTTTATATAGCGGGAAGGGTATTGCATACATGTAAGCATAATCGGGCATGGTTTGATGAAATGCCGTATCGAACACACTTACCTGGGGAATATTGGGCAACAAAGCCTGCATGGCAAATATCCCCTTGAGGTTTGGCGGATTGTGGAGCGGGGCCAGATCGATACATTCTTCAAGCATCCTGATAACCTCATCGGTAATGAGTACGCTGGAATTAAATTTTTCGCCTCCATGCACCACGCGGTGACCAACAGCATCTATTTCTTCGAAATTGGAAATACTCCCATGTTTTACCGAAGTGAGGATTCCCAAAACATATTCGATACCCGACTGATGATCGTATATATCTCCTTCAAGCAGAAGCTTATCGCCATCAATTCGTTCATTTTTAATAAAAGATCCGTGTAAGCCGATTTTCTCAACAACACCTTTTGCAAGGACTTGTCGCGAAGCCATGTCGAATAGCTGATATTTGATGGATGAACTTCCGCAGTTTAATACAATTATTTTCATTATCTGAATGTCATTTTATTTCTGTGCAGGTTATATTCTGCGAAACTTTAGTGTCATGTTCATATTTGTAGAAACCTTTTCCGGTTTTACGACCCAGGTTGTTGGCGCGCACAAGCCTCTTGATAATAGGTGAGGCTTTGAATTTCTGCAATCCAAATTCCTGGTAAAGGTTGTCCATATATTTTAATATTTTATCGAGGCCAATTCTGTCGGCCAGCTCAAATGGACCAAACTGAAGACCGTAGCCTATTTTCATGGTGTCGTCAATGTTTTCGATAGAGCCGACTCCTTCCATTAATACTTCACAGGCTTCGTTTATGAGCGTAACTATCAGTCGGGTACTTATGTTACCAGGTGATTCATTTACGGTGACTACCTTTTTGCCGATCATTTTGGCAAAGCGACAAACAAAGTCATACGCTTCCTCGCTGGTCCTCAATCCCTTAACTACTTCAACAACTTTTACAGTGGGAGGGATCATAAAATGAAGTCCTACGGCTCGTTCCGGAAATTTAAGCGTTGACGAGAGGTCCGATATCATCAGGGTGGAGATATTGGAGGTGATAACAGCGTCAGCCGAAACATGCTCTTCAATTTTCCTGAAAACTTCTTTTCTTAACTCCAGAGATGTTCCTGGCCTGTTGGAACTTATGGTCTCCATCACAAGGTTGCATTCGGCAATTTTGCTGTAATCGGTTGTGCCCTGAATTCTCGAAAGTATTGCTCTTTTCTCACTCTCGGTCAAACCCCAGCGATCGATAATCATATCGAGCTGCTGACTAATATCGAGAAAAATTTCCTTAACTCTTTCTTCACTAACATCAACAAAAACCACATCAATTCCCGATTGGCTGATAATTCTTGCTATCTCCTGGCCAACCGAACCACAACCCACAATGCCTACTTTACGAAGGCTTTCCTTCTTCCGCAGTTTCTCGTTAAGTGCGTAATCTTCTAAAACTTCCGACATTTTAACTTCTATATTTATTTAAATACCAGCTGCCTGGTTTACTGTTATTGCTATCAGATTCACAATATCGTCTACCGAGCAACCTCTCGACAAGTCGTTGATAGGAGCAGCCATACCCTGCAAAATAGGGCCAACTGCTTCAGCATCAGCCAAGCGTTGCACCAGCTTGTAGCAAATATTCCCGGTTTGAAGATCGGGGAATACCAGAACGTTGGCATTACCGGCAATCTCACTTCCAGGGGCTTTACTTTTCCCGATCGACTCAATGATTGCTGCATCAGCCTGCAGTTCTCCGTCAATTTTAAGTGATGGATCCATCTGCCTGGCAATTTGAGTGGCGCTGATTACTTTATCAACAAGCTCATGCTTTGCACTTCCTTTAGTTGAGAAACTCAGCATGGCAATCCTGGGTTCGAATCCGGCAATGGCTCGGGTGGTTTTTGCTGTGGCGACTGCGATCTGGGCGAGTTCCTGATCGGTAGGATTGGGATGAACTGCACAGTCGGCAAATACCATTATTCCATTGTTACCAAACGATTTGTTTTTCAATATCATAATAAACGCTCCCGAAACCACCGATATACCTGGCAAGGTTTTAACATATTGAAAGGCAGGACGTAATACATCTCCGGTTGCATTCATCGCTCCGGCAACTTCTCCGTCGGCATCTCCGCTTTTAATCATGATAGTTGCCAGATACAGCGGATCTTCCACAAGCTTTTGAGCGTTGGAAAGTGTAAGCCCTTTCGACTTACGCAATTCTACCATCAAATTGATGTATTGTTCTTTTTTATAATGTGTTATAGGATCGACAATTTCGGCTTCGGAAATGTATTTTAAATCCCACTGCTTTGCCAGTTCGAAAATTTTTGAAGGATTTCCGACGAGCGAAATCCGGGCAATTTTTTCCCGGATAACCTGATTTGCGGCTTTAAGGGTGCGTTCTTCCGTTCCTTCAGGCAAAACTATGCGTTTGTTCTGAAGTTTTGCTTTTTCTTTAATACTGTCGAGCAATTCCATGATTCAAAAATTTTCAATTAAGTTTCATTACTGAGATGAAATTTCAGCTGCGGTTCAGGTATCAAAGATAATATTCCTGCAGCGTATAAATTCCCTGAATCCGATATTTTCGAATAATATTCTTTAACATATCCGTTAATGATTTTATTCATATCGTTTAATTTAAGCAATTAAACGCTGAAATCAAAATTCATTTTGAGAACGATGATCCTGCTGTTAGTTTTAATGATCCCGAACCCTGTTTAGTTGATTCAAAATTTTATCTTTGCGGTTATTTTATTTAAAAAGAATGAACCTGGAACAAAAGATTTCTCAGCTTGATAAAACCCTGAAAGGTAAAATTTATTCCGACAGAGTTGCTAAAATCCTATATGCCACCGATGCTTCTGCTTATCGCGAATTTCCGCTGGCCGTGGCTATTCCCGAAGATGATGAAGATATTAGTAAAATAATAAATTTTGCCAGGGAAGAAAAGCTAAGTCTTATTCCCCGTGGAGCAGGAACTTCTCTGGCGGGACAAGTGGTTGGCAATGGTATTGTGGTCGACATTTCACGGAATTTCAGGAAGATCCTGAAAGTGGATGAAGCCAATCACTCGGTTACGGTTCAGCCGGGTGTTGTGCTGGATGAGTTAAATCTTTACTTAAAGAAATACAATTTATTTTTTGGTCCGGAAACATCCACATCTAACCGTTGTGTGATGGGTGGGATGCTTGGCAATAACTCCTGTGGTTCTCACTCAATAATTTACGGAAGCACGCGCGATCATATCAATAGTGTCAAGGCTTTTCTGAGCGATGGTTCTTTTACTGAGTTTACCGATGTTACTGCCCAGGAATTTGAAAATAAACTCCGTGGCAATTCTTTTGAATCGCATCTTTACAGAAGTCATTTCGATATTTTAAAGAACCCGGCCAATCAGGAGTCGATTCGCCGCGAATTTCCCGATCCTGAAATTCGTCGCCGTAATAACGGTTATGCCATTGATGTACTTTTGGAAACCGATCCTTTTACAGGAAATAAAATTCCTTTCAATTTTTCAAAACTTCTTGCCGGCTCTGAAGGAACACTGGCGATGGCTACTGAGATGGTTCTCAACCTTGTACCCGTTCCTCCAAAGGAAAAAGCTGTAATCTGTGTGCATCTCAACACCGTTATGGAGGCTTTGTATGCAAATTTAATTGCGCTTAAATACGCTCCGGGTGCTGTAGAGTTAATGGACTCCATAATATTGAACTGTACGAAAGATAATATTTCTCAGCGCCGCAACCGCTTCTTTGTTCAGGGCGATCCCGGTGCTTTGCTGATTGTGGAGTTTGCCCGCGAAACGAAAGAGGAGATTCTCGAAATTCAGGTCAGTCTTGAGCGGGAACTCAGGGCAAATAATTTGGGATATCACTTTCCGGTTTTATTTGGTTCCGATATTGCGAAAGTTTGGGCTCTGAGAAAATCAGGACTTGGAGTTTTATCCAACATACCGGGCGATGCTAAACCTGTTTCGGTGATTGAGGATACTGCAGTTCACCCGCGCGATTTACCAGCTTATATTACCGATTTTAATGAGCTGCTCAAAAAACATAAACTCGAATGTGTGTTTCATGCGCATGTGGGTTCAGGTGAGTTGCACCTGCGACCTGTACTGAACCTGAAAGATCCGAAAGATGTGCAGATATTCCGCACCTTGGCTTTGGAGACAGCTCAGCTTGTTAAAAAATACCATGGTAGTCTGAGTGGTGAACATGGGGATGGTCGTTTGCGTGGCGAATTTTTGCCTGTGATGATAGGCGAGCAGAATTACGAGCTTGTGAAGCAGGTAAAAAAGATCTGGGATCCGGAGAATTTGTTTAATGCAAATAAGATTGTTGATACACCGGCCATGAATAGTTCACTGAGGTATAATCCCGGTGAGCCTGTAAAAAAGATTGAAACCTATTTTGATTACTCATCAACCCAGGGTATAATGGGTGCTGTTGAGAATTGCAACGGGAGTGCCGATTGTCGTAAGACTGAAGTAATAGGCGGAGTGATGTGTCCCAGTTATATGGCCACGCGCGACGAAAATTCCACAACACGCGCAAGGGCCAATATTTTAAGGGAATATCTGACCCGGTCGGATAAGGTTAATCCTTTTGATCATAAGGAAATCGGACAGGTGCTCGATCTTTGTATTTCGTGCAAAGGTTGCAAAAGTGAATGTCCGTCGAACGTTGATATGGCTAAATTGAAAGCTGAATATCTGCAGCATTATTATGATGCCAACGGAGTTCCACTACGCAGCTGGCTTGTGGGAAATATTAATAAGTTCAACAAGCTTGCAAGCGCTGTCCCTTCGATGTATAATTATATGATGAACAAGTCTCCTCTTGCAAAACCTATTAAAAACTTTATTGGTTTCAGCGAAAAGAGAATGTTACCGGCTTTGGCTCCTCAGACATTTAAAAAGTGGTTAGGGAAAAATCTCGATCAGCTCAATGCTAATCTTTCGGGCGATTCCAGGACCATTTGTTTGTTTGTAGATGAATTTACAAACTACAACGATGTGGAAGTCGGGGTTAAATGTGTGAAACTTCTGAATAAACTGGGTTACAAAGTTATCACATCAACACATAAGGAAAGCGGGCGCACTTATCTGTCGAAAGGTCTACTAAAAAAAGCCCGTGCTTTAGCCGAGTATAATGTGAAATCGCTTCATACGCTGGTGGCTCAGAATATTCCTTTAGTGGGAATAGAGCCTTCATGTATTTTAACCTTCCGCGATGAATATCCGGAGCTGGTAACGACGCCTTTCAGGAGTCAGGCCAAAGAATTATCCAAAAATGTATATCTCATCGAGGAGTTCCTGAGTAAAGAATTTGAAGACGGAAGGATAGATGTTTCCAAATTTAGCCGCCAGGAGAAGATAATTAAATTCCATGGACACTGCCAGCAAAAAGCTATTGTTTCCACAACGCCGACTCAAAAGATGCTTTCGATACCGCAGAATTTTAAAGTCAGTGAAATTAAATCGGGCTGCTGTGGGATGGCTGGATCATTCGGATATGAAAAAGAACATTACGATGTATCGATGAAAATCGGGGAGCTGGTACTTTTCCCCGAAGTAAGAAATTCGGACGATAACACCATTATTGCTGCGCCAGGAACGAGTTGCCGCCATCATATTGCCGATGGAACAGGGAAAAAGGCCGTCCATCCGATAGAAGTTCTTTACGATGCATTAGCATAAGAAATTTACTTATATGATACATGAATCCACAGAGTTTAAAATTCTGTGGATTTTTTGTTTTCTGTTGGTTACATATACAAATAAATTAGTTCCAAAAGTAAACAATAAACATTAACATGAGTTTACAAAAGTTAAATCTCCTACCGATTTACAAAAATGAACAGTAAATCTCACCCACACTGAAGCTTACTTTTGTAAATTATTAATCCTACTTATTTTAAACACATAAATTATTGTTTACCAATAATTTATATAACATATGTTAAGTTTATATTTATGTTTTTATAAACATAATTGTATTAATTCCGGTATTTACCTTAAATCTCGTGTTTTTAACAAAATAACATCCTTTAAACCATAAATTTACATTAATTAATTAAACATAAATATCAATTATATACTTTTAGCTAAGCTTTGTTATATTTCTAAATGAATGAATAATAAAGGTCAAAACAAGGAGATAATCGCGTTATTTCGCTCATAAAAGGCCCATTCAGTATCATATTAACCCTATATCCATTATCCTCTCAGGATTATAAGGAAAAACTTGTAACGACAGCTTAGCAATTACCTAATATACGGTCATTTCATTAATTTTAAGGTTCAGGTTAATCCTTTTTCAGTTTTTCGGAGTTAAGATTCTATACTTCTTGATTTACAAAAGAACACAACTAACTCCATATACAAATGTAAATTAATAAGTATTGACATTTGTGTTTTGAATTCACTTTTGTTTGTTTTACATTTGTAAAATGAAGGACAGGATTCAAAAATTCATTAACAAAGAAGGCATTTCGCCAGCCCATTTTGCCGACGAAATTGGGGTACAGCGTTCCAGTGTGTCTCATATCCTGTCGGGCCGTAATAATCCAAGCTTTGATTTTATACAGAAGATTCTTGATCGGTATAAAAATTTGAATGCCGAATGGCTGATTATGGGAATTGGTGATATGTATAAAAAAGTCGAAAAGAATATTTCTTTTATTACTGAACCTAATCGCAGGGAAATTTCTCCCCAGCAGAAAGATTTATTTGCAGAAAGCAATACGGTTAAATCCGAGCCGCCTCCTGTTTATGCTCCCGAGAAAGAAAAGATTACCGAAAAGATTCTGGAAGCTTCTGTAAACAAATCGGTTGAAAAAATTATTGTATTTTATTCCGATAAAACTTTCGTGGAGTTTAGACCTTCATCATAAGGTTTATTATCTTTGCGGCAAAAATGTATAAAGCTTTTATCCGTCCTCTGTTCTTCAAAATGGATCCCGAAAAAGTTCACCACCTGGTGGTCGGGGCCATGAAATTCGCCCATCGTATTCCTTTTGCCGGTTCTGTTTTAAAAAGCACTTTTTCAGTAAGTCATCCTTCTTTGGAAAGAGAAGTTTTTGGTCTTAAATTTAAGAATCCTGTGGGATTGGCTGCCGGATTCGATAAAAATGCCGAGGTTTATAAAGAATTCAGCAGTCTTGGTTTTTCTTTTATCGAAATTGGTACGGTTACTCCTAAACCACAGCCCGGTAATCCTAAAAAAAGATTGTTCCGATTACCTGCCGACAAGGCGTTGATTAATCGCATGGGTTTTAATAACCTGGGTGTGGATGAAGCTGTTAAGAACTTAAAAAAGCGTAAAGATTTTTCCATTATCATTGGTGGAAATATCGGTAAAAATACGGCAACTGCTAATGAGGATGCCGTTAACGATTATGTAACTTGCTTTAACCGTCTTTACGATTATGCCGATTATTTTGTTGTCAATGTAAGTTGTCCCAACATTTCCAACTTAAGCAAACTGCAAAATAAGGATTCTCTGCTGGAAATTTTATCGGCAATCACCCAAGAACGGCTGCAGAAAGCTGTTCGTAAGCCTGTTTTATTAAAAATTTCGCCCGACTTAAACTTCGGACAGATTGATGAAGTGCTTGAAATTGTTTCGGCTACTGGCATCGATGGCATTGTTGCAACCAATACCACCATTTCACGCCAGGATCTTTTAACACCTTCCTCAACAGTAGAGGCTCTCGGAAACGGGGGCTTAAGCGGTAAACCTCTTTCTTCGCGTTCAACAGAGATCATACGTTATATTGCTCAGAAAACGGGTGGAAAATTGCCGGTGATTGCAGTGGGAGGGATCTTCACTGCCGAAGATGCGCTCGAAAAATTAAAAGCTGGCGCTTCTCTTGTACAGCTTTATACAGGATTTATCTACGAGGGCCCAATGTTGGCTAAAAAAATCTGTAAAAAACTGTTATCGTAATTTCAAACTTTGTTTTGAAAAAACACGTATGCGCTGAATATTATTAGAGGCAGACTAAACAGCTGCTTTATTACTAATATTTTATTTATGAAACCCAAAACCTATTTCTGTCTTTGCCTGGCATTGCCATTCTGTTTGGGAATGTCGGGGCAGACCAAAAACCTGGTACAAAATCCAAGTTTCGAGATCTACGAAAAATGCCCGGTTGACCATACTCCCTTCGACAAATCGCATAAGCTGATTCCCGGCTGGACGTATCCTACTTATGCCACGCCCGATTATTTTCACCGATGCAGTCCTGGACAGGTTAAGGTTCCTGGTAACTTTGCGGGTGTTAGCGAACCCACCTCTGGCGATGCTTATATGGGCGCCATTTTAACCGGAACGGAACGCGATTACCGTGAGTATTTTCAGGGAACACTCTCAGAGCCCATGGAAAAAGGAAAAATGTATTGTGTTACTTTTAATTACCGGTTGGCTTCCATGTCGATGTTTGCAGTAGACCAGCTAAGCTTGTTTTTTGTCGACCTTAAAGTAGAATCTACAATTAAGGCGAACTTAGCTGTTGAACCCCAGATGAATAACACTCCGGGATTATTTCTGGATAACATCGAGGACTGGAACCAGTATTGTCAGGTATACACTGCCAAAGGGGGAGAGCGTTATTTTGTGGTCGGTAACTTCAAAAACTACGACAACACAAATTATGTAGTTACTGATAAGAATGTATCGAACCTGCGCGACAAAAAGTATGCTTATTACTTTTTCGACGACTTTAGTGTGAAGCCCCTCGAAAATTGTAACGATTGTCCCTGCGTGCCCCAAAACATGGATGTTGTGGTTATGGATTCATCGTTTACGGGAGGTTTGGATCTCCGCACCGGCGTTTTTAAAGGCAGGGTTGACGATGGTAGAATCTCTCTCGGCATACAAGGAGGCACTGCTCCTTACGCTGTTACCTGGTCGAATAAAATGACCGGAGCATCTTTAAGCGGCTTACCAGCAGGAGATTACTCCTATACAGTTAAAGATCTTTACAATTGCACTGCTAAAGGAAAAGTTATTTTCAAACAACCTGAAGTTCAGGTGGATACTGTTTCCGATAATCTCATGAATATCCAGGAAGGGGCTGCTATAGTTCTTAAGAACATCTTTTTTGAATACAATAAAACAACTTTGCTACCGGCCTCATTTCCGGAGTTGAACAAAGTAGTAAGCTTCATTAAAGAAACTGATGCTAAATTAATCGAAATATCAGGACATACCGACAGCGATGGCGCTGACACTTACAATAAAACCTTAAGTCAGGGCCGTGCCAAATCGGTTGTCAATTACCTTGTTTCGCAGGGTATAGAGCCTGCCCGCCTTATTGCTGTAGGTTATGGAGAATCCAGACCGGTTGATACCAACCTGACAGCAGCCGGCAAATCGCAAAACCGAAGGGTTGAATTTTTGCTTAAAAAGAAATAATTCAAACTATTGATTATGAAAATATTAATATGTACATTTCTGTTTTTTATTTCTTTTAACCTATGCGCCCAAAAGGCAGAAAAAGGTTTTAAAAATCTCGAGAAAGAAGACCTGATAAAAGCAGAGGAATCTTTTCTGAAAGTACTTGCTGAAGATACCACTAACTGTGCGGCTCAATTCGGGATGTCGCTCATTCTATCGCACGATAAAAATCCTTCCCGGGATTACTTTAAGGCGTGGGACTATTATCTCCTTGCTAAAAAGAACATCAAAAAGCTCAGTGATGATGATAACGCTTTGTTAAAGGATTTTTTTACGATGCGCGATGCAGAGCGCCGGAATAGGACTATTCAGTATAATCTGGAGTTTGAGGAGAAAATTATTGAAGACAAGCTTATCAGGTATGTACGCGAAGAAAATAATCTCGCTGTAGCCGAGAAGTTTATAGCGGTTTATCCTAACTCCAAGTTTTATGAAAATGTGGTTCATATACGCAATCACCTCGAATTTAGAAAAGCTGAAAAAGCTAATACTCTCGAAGCCTATAACGATTTTTTAAAGCGATATCCGCAAGCTGCACAGGTAAACGAGGCCATAACTGCCCGCAACGAACTTGCCTATGAAAAAGCCAGAAAGTCAAATTCAATTGAAGCTTTGGATGAATTTATAAGAGAATACCCCAAAGCTTATCATTACTACGATGCTATCAAGCAACGCGACCAGCTCGCCTTTGATTTTGCAAAAAAGCAAAATACCATTGAGGCTTTTGAGAATTTTATGGCTAAATATCCGGCATCGTTGCATATTCCTGCAGCAAAGGTTATCCAGCGTAAACTGCTTTACGACAAAGCCAAACAGGTGAATACGCTCGAAGCTTACAATGCTTTTATCCAAAAGTATCCCGATGGGGAATTCTTTGTGGATATTTTCAACTTAAAAACCAATGTACTCGGGCAAAATATGCTTGCTGATGCCCAGGGTAATAAAGAAATGGTAAAATGGATCAAAGGCTTTGACTCGGAAGAAAAAAACGACAGTGCTGGCGGAATTTCGCTTACCACAGAAAACAGAATAGTTTTCTCAGGAACGCGTCACAGGCTCTCTGGTGAGGGAACTGAAGCCTGGGTGATTTGTGCTGACGCGGATGGTAAAACTATCTGGAATAAATCTTATGGTTCTGCTACCTATAATGAGGTCAAATTTCAAACAACAACTCCTAAGGGAGATATTCTCCTGGGTGGATGGAATGCGCTTTATTCTGATTCGGTTTCGCGCAAAAGCTGGCTTTTCGAAATTACCCCGGCTGGCAATGGTAAGTGGGAACGCAATATGGACGTAAAAGGAATCGAATCGGTATATACTGCCACAACCGGCGATATTTTCGTTTCAGGGTACAATAACAACGACTCAGTCCAGGCGATTTTATACCTGTCCCGTCTGAACGGTGATTATCAGAAACTCTGGAGTCGTGATTATTTAAAACCGGGTATTCTGGGTTCTTTTGCAGTTACTGCAAGTCAGAATCTTGTAATGGGAGCGGGGATCTGGGTCTGGAAAACCGATCCTCAGGGTTATATCCTGTGGGAAAAAGTTTTACCGGTCACCGATAGTATCATTTCAACATATCTGTTCCCCGGCGGCATGTTTTACTTGGCCGGAACCAGAAATAACTCTCCTTATCTGATGCGCATGAATGAGCAGGGGGTGATTTCGTGGGAAAAAGATTTTTCGGAAATGACTGGTTTACATTTCGATTTTGCGGCTCCGTTACCTGATAAAACGATTTTAACCCGTTTTCAGGGGGATGGAATTCTGGGATTCCTTGTTTTATCCGACAAGGGGGATATTCTGAAGGAATTAAGGTTTTCTCAGGTTTCGGCTCCTGCCTTTGGTTCAGTTGCCATAAATACTTCAGGAGAAATTTTTACAGTATTTACAAAATATAATTTTTCGAATAGCGAAATTGTTGTATGTAAAATAGTTACTAAGTAAAAGACTTACTCAAACATGATGAAAGTCATTTTTTTATTAACATTTGTTTGAAATTATAGAATATCCCTTTATATTTGAAACCGTCGCATATTTGAATTATTTCGTTTATGCTGTTAAGCTTACCTCAAAGTAAGCTTTAATTTATTAATAGAGCTAACTCCTAATTTTTTTTATCAGTTTATGGACAACACACAATCAGTTAAAGTTAAATTTTACAGTGGGGAAGATTTGCCTTTGGAATTACACAAGGTGAGAATCGTACAAAAGCTTCATCTCAGACCTATTGATCAAAGGTTAAAAGCAATGAATGAAGCTGGTTATAATACTTTTCTTCTGACAACCAACGATGTTTATCTCGATATGCTTACCGACAGTGGTACCAACGCTATGAGCGACAACCAGCTTGCTTCTATGTTGCAGGCCGACGATGCTTATGCCGGTTCGCAGAGTTATACAAAAATGGAAAAAGCGATCCAGGAAGTTTTCGGAAAAAAGTATGTGTTACCGGTACACCAGGGACGTGCTGCCGAAAATATCATATCGCAGGTATTCATTAAAAAAGGTGATGTAATTCCTATGAATTACCACTTTACCACTACTAAAGCTCACATGGAGCTTAACGGAGGTACAATCTTCGAAATTTATACCGACGAAGCTTTAAAGATTAAGAGCAATGTTCCTTTTAAAGGAAATATCGATATCAATAAGTTAAAAGGAATTATTGATAAATACGGAGCAAGCAAAGTTCCTTTTATCCGTCTGGAAGCTTCTACAAACCTTATTGGTGGTCAGCCTTTTTCAATTCAGAACATGAGAGATGTTCGCAAGGTAGCTGATCAGCATGGAATTATGGTGGTGATGGATGCCAGTCTGATAGGGGAGAACGCTTATTTTATCAAACAACGGGAAGAAGAGTTCATGCAAAAATCGATCGCTGAAATTCTGCTTACCATGTGCGACCTTGTGGATGTGGTTTATTTCTCCAGTCGCAAGGTTAGTTCCACAAGAGGTGGCGGGATATGTACCAACCGTGAGGATTGCTATAGCAAAATGCGCGATTTAATTCCTTTGTACGAAGGCTTTTTAACTTACGGAGGTATGTCGATTCGCGAAATTGAAGCCATGGCCGTTGGTTTACGCGAAACTACCGATGAAACTGTTATCAACCAATCGCCTTCATTTATTGCTCACCTTGTAGGAGAGCTTGAAAAATTAAACATACCGGTAGTTACACCAGCCGGAGCTTTGGGATGCCACCTTGATGCCATGGGCTTTTTACCACATATTCCGCAGAAGGAATATCCGGCAGGAGCTTTGGCAGCAGCTTTCTATATCATTTCCGGATGCCGCGGAATGGAACGTGGAACTATTTCAAGTGTAAGAGACGAACACGGGGATGACGTGCTTGCAGATGTTGAACTGCTGCGTTTAGCATTCCCCAGAAGAGTATTTACTTTGTCACAAACCAGATACGCTCTCGACAGGTTACATTGGTTATTTGAAAACCGTAATCTGGTGGGAGGTTTGAAATTTATTGAAGAACCTGCTGTATTGCGATTCTTTAATGGTAGGCTTGCACCTACCAGCAACTGGCCCGAGAAGCTTGTTGCGAAGTTCAAGCAGGATTTTGGGGACAGTTTATAGTAATTATTCCAAGTCCTTTGTCACCCTTTCCGTGCAGCCCGGAAAGGGTGTTTTCTTTTATATCAGTTTTAGTGATAACTTTAGGCAAAAAAGTATGGAACTGAATCTGACAACTCCGGCGTTATTTTTCTCGGCTATTTCGTTGATTTTACTTGCTTATACCAATCGCTTTTTATCGCTGGCCCAGCTTGTGCGAAGCCTCCACGCACAATACAAAACAGAACCAACTACAAGGGTATTGGGGCAGATAAAAAATCTGAGAAAAAGGCTACATCTGATAAGGACTATGCAGATTGCAGGTTTGACAAGCCTTTTATTGTGTGTTCTTTGTATGTTTTTGATTTATATCAGGGCTATGATTGTTGCCGAGATTACTTTTGGAATTGCAATGGTTTTGTTGATTATTTCGCTGGCTTTTTCGGTGTGGGAAATTCAAATATCAGTAAAAGCGCTCGATTTGCACTTGTCCGATATAGAAGACACTGAGTTATGATTTCAGTGTCTCAGTCGCCCACATATTCGGCTGTTTCGTAGAACTGGAAAGGTAAATCAATGAGTTGCATCACTTCTTTGCCAAAATCCAGGTTATCTTCATCGCCTTCTTCGTAGTACCATTTAACGAGACAACTTTTTATATTCCTGTTATTTTTAGCTTGCTGCAGAAATTTGCTGATCTGCTGAGAACTGCTGCTATTCATATAGTCGAGACAAACTGTTATGCAGATATTCTCTAGGTAGCAGTTATCAATCCATAAGTGCAGCGGATCATAAAACTTGGCGGTATCCTCAGGAAGAGACCTTCCTTTAATCAGCAGATTTCCATCCATTAAGAATTTAACTTCCGGTGTGCTTTTAGTGGGAGCCAGTATAAGTTGTTCCATTTAACGTGTATTAGGTTTATTGCGCAATAACAGTTACAATACGAAATAGAATTGTAATAGTTAAAATTATTATTGAAAAAAAGAGAAATTCGGGGTTGGATAATATGTTGTATTTCTTTTTTGAGAAAACGAACATATTAATCAGGAACTTCGGCATATTCGTAAAAATTAAAATTTATTTTGGTTAACGATTCAAACTCTTTGCCTGTTTCGAATGATTCATCATCGCCTTCTTCATAATGCCAGTTTACTGATTTTGCCTTGACAACAGGATTTTCGTTAAGAAGACATAGTAACGAATAAACCTGTTTGGAGCTGCTTGTATTGAGATATTCCAGCTTCAGATTCAATGTAACTGTTTCACAATCGCAATCTTTAATCCAGTCGAGTACCGGAGTGTAAAAACCAACGGGATCTTCCGGTAAAGACCGTCCATGAATAAAAAGTTCTCCATTAGGATTGAAATTTACTTTTGGCGTGGCTTTCGATTCTTCTATAAATAAAGATTTCATTGTTTCTGTTTTTTTAATGCTCTTAACGATGTTGGTTGGGAAAAGATTCATCCGTTTGATAAGTGGTTGAAATGTTCTGACAAAAGTTAAATTCCCGTTTTTGAAAATTTATTCACGGGATTTTTTAAGCTACCTAATTGTTATATAATTTATATTATGTTAAATAGAAATAATAAAAATAAAGGGAGAAATTATTACTCCTCCCTTTATTAATTTGATTAGCCTTTCAGCTCTTTCAATTTCTGATTTACTATTTCTAACTTATCGTTCATTTTTAAACGATAATACAAAGCTTTTAAGGTTTCAAGCGGAGAAACTTCTTTTGGATTCAACTCACTTGCTTTTTCCATGTAAGGAATAGCTTTTTTGAATTGTTCTTCGGCAGCCGCTTTTTTCTCAAGATATTTCTTGTTATCGTTTTCATTTACTGCATCTTCCATCATTTTTACAGCAGTGTTGTAATATACAACAGCCGCATTATAATATGCGTCGAAGTATGTAGGATCAATTTCAATTGATTTGTCATATGCAGCTATTGCGTTTTCGGCCTGTCCCATTTTATCGTAAAGAGTTCCTTCAGCGAAATAGAACGATTTGTTGTTCGGATCGCTTGCTTTTGCTTTTGATAAATACTCAAGAGCTTCGGAACTTTGTCCTTTTACAAGATAATAGTTAATTAACTCTATCAAAATGGAAACGTTATCAGGATATTTCTGGAAACCTTGTTGTAATGAAGCCAGAGCCTGAGCGGAATCGCCGGTAGCGGAATAAGCCTTGTTAAGGTCAAGATAGATCGAAGGTGAATTATATTTCATATCGAGGGCCTTCTTGAAGTATTTGATTGCTTCAGCTGGTTTTCCTGCTTCAGACGCTGTTACTCCGGTGTAATAAGTAATAAGAGTGTCCGATACATTTACAAGGGGATTTTCGCTGATTTCAACCATCGATTTGAAAGCTTCGTGCGATTTGGCAAAATCTTTCAGGTTGTATTCGTTTAACGCCTGTTTTTCGAATTTGCTTTTAAGTTCTTTTAATCCTTCAGTAATTTTCTTTTTCAATTTACCATCCTTATCCAGTTCAGTTGCTTTGTTATAACTATTTAAAGCTTCTTTTAAAGGTTGTGGATGAATTACCTGAGTTTCCTGCCAGCTTTTAACATTTCCGCCTTCAACGTTCACGATTATTCGGTCGTAAACATACTGTTCAACAACAGCATTGTTCATTTCTACTTTTTTAATTTCCTTAGGATCCTTGTAAAAAAGCTTTAACTCGTGAACTGGCATTGAATTACGCAGCATTTGTGTATTAACTTCAAAAATATCCTGGAAAAGTTTTGCTCTTTCAATCCATGTTTTCGGATCAGCTCCTTTTTTAGGATCCTGAATGGTCTGATCACTTTTTTGCATTTTTTTCTCCAGTGCATTGTAATTAAGCGCGGCTCCACCCTCTGCCTGGGCTATCAGGTTAACGAAGCTTACAACTATCAATGCCAATAACAATGATATACGTTTCATGATGAGATGATTTTGGTTTAATTCGTTTTTAATCAGTGTGCAAATTTAAAAATTATATTATTTCTTAAACTCTTATAGCAAAAAAAAGGCCGAAATTACTCTGTGGGTGAATCATTTTCATTAACTATCTGATCCTCACCGGCGTTTTCTGCCTGAATTTCTTCAGATTTAGCAACGTTAGTTACTGCGGCAATGGCGTCATTGTTTCTCAAATTGATAACTTTTACACCCTGTGTTGCTCTTCCTGCCAAACGGATATCCGAAATTGGCAATCGGATTGTGATACCCGATTTTGTGATAATCATAAGATCATCACTGTCGGTTACACCCTTGATTGCAATTAATTTTCCTGTTTTTTCGGTAATATTCAGCGTCTTAACACCCTTACCGCTTCGGTTTGTAACACGGTAATCTTCTATCTTGGAGCGTTTACCATATCCTCTCTCGGCAATGACAAGGATTTCGGTTTGCGGATTATCAACACAAACTATTCCTACAACCTTATCGTCTTCATCCTCAGAGAGACGGATAGCCCGAACTCCTGAAGCTGTTCTGCCTACGGCACGTATGGCACTTTCGTTAAAGCGGATGGCTCTCCCCGACCGGATTGCAACTAAAATTTCATTACTACCGTCAGTCAGTTTAGCATCTATCAGGTTATCACCATCTTTGAAGGTTATCGCTACAATACCATTCTGTCGAGGTCTTGAGAAATCCGACAACTCCATCTTTTTAATGATACCATTTTTTGTACAAAGAACAACAAAATGGTTTTGGGTATAATCCGGATCGGCCAGATTCTTAACATTTATAAAAGCACGCACAGCATCATCCTGATCGATATTCAGCATATTCTGAATGGCCCGTCCTTTCGAATCTTTGGCGCCCTCAGGAACATCGTACACTTTCAGCCAGAAGCATTTCCCTTTTTCTGTAAAGAAAAGAATGTAATTATGCATGGTTGCCGAAAACATGTGTTCCAGGTAATCTTCATCACGCGTTCTGCTGCCACGGGAACCGACTCCTCCCCTGCTTTGAGTCCTGAATTCGGATAACGGAGTACGTTTTATGTATCCAAGGTTTGAGATGGTAATCACCATTTCATCGTCGGCATAAAAGTCTTCAGGATTAAATTCTTCGGCATTGCGAACAATTTCAGTGCGTCTTTCGTCGCCATATTTTTGTTTGAGCTCTGCAAGTTCATCTTTTATGATCTGCATTCTCAATTGCTCATCGGCTAATACCTGGCGTAAATATTCAATTAACTTCATCAGCTCGGCATACTCTTCCTTGATCTTATCGCGTTCAAGACCAGTAAGTCTCTGCAATCTCATTTCAAGTATCGCTTTAGCCTGAATTTCGGTCAGGTTAAAGGTCTGCATCAGTCCGTCCTTGGCTTCGTCGGGAGTCTTGGATGCACGGATGAGTGCAATTACTTCATCCAGATGATCCAGGGCTATTAGCAAACCTTCCAGGATATGAGCTTTCTTTTCGGCCTGGTCCAGATCGTACTGGGTACGTTTTATCACCACTTCGTGGCGGTGCTGCACGTAATAATGAACGAGCTGCTTGAGATTGAGCGTTTTTGGACGACCATTCACCAATGCAATATTATTTACATTGAATGAATTCTGCAGCTGTGTGTACTTGTAAAGATTGTTTAAAACGACATTTGCACGGGCTTCTCTTTTAAGGATGATCACGATACGCATCCCTGAGCGGTCCGATTCGTCGTTGATGTATGAAATTCCTTCTATTTTCTTTTCGTTGATCAGGTCGGCCGTCTTTTTAATGAGTTCGGCCTTATTCACCATATAAGGAATTTCGGTGATAACGATTTTATCTCTTCCTGAAGAGGTTACTTCAACCTCGGAACGGGCACGAACTACAATACGACCGCGTCCGGTTTCATAAGCCTCTTTAACACCTTGATAACCATATATTATAGCGCCTGTTGGAAAATCAGGAGCTTTAACATGTTTCATCAACTCTTCGATGGTTATTTCGTTGTTGTCGATATAGGCAACAATAGCATCGCAAACTTCCCTTAAATTGTGCGGAGGCATGTTGGTTGCCATACCTACTGCAATACCCGAGGTACCATTTACAAGCAGGTTGGGCACTTTTGCAGGAAGTACTTTTGGTTCTTCCAGCGAGTCGTCGAAGTTAAGCTGAAAATCGACCGTGTTTTTGTCAATATCAGCGAGCATTTCTTCGGCAATTTTGCGCATACGGGCTTCGGTATAACGCATGGCCGCCGGACTGTCGCCGTCTACGGAACCAAAGTTACCCTGGCCGTCGACCATCATGTAACGGAGTGACCATGGCTGAGCCATACGAACCATGGCGTCGTAAACGGAGGTGTCACCGTGCGGGTGATACTTACCAAGTACCTCTCCTACAATTCTTGCTGATTTTTTATAAGGCCTGTTCGAAAATACACCTAATTCTGACATTCCGAATAAAACCCTCCGATGAACAGGTTTAAGACCATCCCTGACATCAGGTAAAGCACGGGAAACAATAACCGACATCGAATAATCGATGTAAGCCGATTTCATTTCCTCCTCAATATTAATTCGAATAATACGTTCTTCTTCCATTCTTAAAATTTGTTTTCGCTTAGAAATCAAGCATATACAATATATCCAAAGTTTACTAAAGTAGGTATTTTTTACCTAACTGTGGCTAATTGCGAAACTAATTTATTAACATCTTATTGTTTAAAATTGCGAACTTTTTTGTTACTATATTTGTATTAGATTTGTAATTTAGATACAACGAAATTGCTTCGAAATTTAAGAAAGGCATTTTATGGATGCAAAATTTTCACAACGCATTAAAGACGTATTGAATTATAGCCGTGAGGAAGCTTTACGTCTTGGGCATAATACCATTTCCACTGAACATTTGTTTTTGGGCATTTTACGTGACGGAGAAGGTGATGCTATCGAGGTATTGTTATCGCTTGGAGCTGACTTGTATGAAATTCGGAAAACTATTGAGACCAGAATAAAACCCGAAAGATATATTCCTGTTAAAGAAAACGATAATATACCTTTGTTAAAGTCGGCCGACAGGGTTTTAAAATTAGTACACCTTGAAGCACGTTCGTTCAAATCGGAGTTTGTGGATACCGGTCATTTACTGCTTGCAATTTTAAAGGATGAAAAAGCCTTTGTAACCCAAGTTTTAAACGAGTTAAACATTGATTATTTTACTGTGAAAGAGGAATTAGAAAGTTATGATATAGAATCACGCTCCGATTTCCCCGGTGGAGGAAATGAGGACGATGATGATGATGCCCGGGGTGGCCAGTTTGGCCAGAATAAACCCGGAGGTGGAGCTCCCCAGCCTGGAAAATCAGGATCGGAAACCCCGGTACTCGACAATTTTGGCGTTGATTTGACCAAAGCTGCCGAAGAAAACCGTCTCGATCCCATTGTAGGCCGTGAAAAGGAAATTGAGCGTCTTGCCCAGATTCTCAGCCGTCGTAAGAAAAACAACCCCATTCTTATAGGAGAACCTGGTGTTGGGAAATCGGCGATAGTTGAAGGGCTTGCTCTAAGAATCATTCAACGTAAAGTTTCGCGCGTTCTTTTCGGAAAACGCGTTGTAACCCTTGATCTGGCTTCGATTGTAGCCGGTACTAAATACCGCGGACAATTTGAAGAGCGCATGAAGGCCATCCTGAATGAACTGGCAAAGAACAACAATGTGATTTTGTTCATCGACGAAATTCACACCATTGTCGGAGCTGGTGGCGCAACAGGATCGCTCGATGCTGCCAATATGTTGAAACCGGCCCTTGCCCGTGGCGAAATACAGTGTATTGGAGCTACAACTCTTGATGAGTACCGCCAGCATATTGAAAAAGATGGAGCTTTGGAACGCCGTTTCCAGAAAGTAATGGTTGAACCGACTTCTGCTGAGGAAACTGTTGAAATTCTGAATAACATTAAGGAGCGTTACGAAGAGCATCATAATGTTTTTTATACTCCCGAAGCTATTCAGGCGTGCGTAAAGCTGACTGAAAGATATATCTCCGACAGGCATCTGCCTGACAAGGCAATTGATGCACTGGATGAGTCGGGTTCCCGTGTACACATTTCGAACATTGTAGTTCCCGAAAGAATTCTCGATCTGGAAAAATATATCGAAGAAGCAAAGAAAGAAAAAATAAAAGCGGTTAAAAATCAAAACTTTGAAAAGGCCGCAAGCTTCCGCGATAAAGAAAAGGAATTACTGGAACGGCTTGAAGATGAAAAAGTTAAATGGGAAAAGGAACTGGCTAAAAACCGTGTAACTGTAGATGAAGAAAAAGTTGCCGAAGTAGTAGCTATGATGACCGGCGTTCCCGTTCAGCGTATTGCGCAGGCCGAAGGTATCCGGTTGTTGAAAATGCACGAAACCATTAAAGGCAGTGTAATCGGTCAGGATGAAGCCATTGAAAAGGTTGTAAAAAGTATCCAGCGTAACCGCGCCGGGTTGAAAGATCCGAATAAACCCATTGGTACATTTATTTTCCTTGGACCTACCGGTGTGGGAAAAACACAGCTTGCAAAAGTACTTGCCAGATATCTCTTCGATTCAACGGATAACCTGATCCGCATCGACATGAGTGAATACATGGAGAAATTCAGCGTTTCACGTCTTGTTGGAGCGCCTCCGGGTTACATTGGTTACGAAGAAGGTGGTCAGCTTACCGAAAAAGTTCGCCGCAGACCTTATTCCGTTGTGCTGCTTGATGAAATAGAAAAAGCACATCCGGATGTATTCCATATTTTGCTCCAGGTGCTTGATGAAGGTCAGTTAACGGATAGTCTTGGCCGTCGTGTTGACTTTAAGAATACCATTATTATTATGACCTCCAACATTGGTACTCGCCAGTTAAAGGATTTCGGTCAAGGAGTTGGTTTTAATACTGCAGCTAAACAAGCACAGAATAACGAATACGCTAAAAGCGTTATTCAAAGCGCGTTAAAGAAGGCTTTTGCTCCCGAATTTTTAAACCGTATCGATGATGTGATCATGTTCAACACCTTATCAAAAGCTGAAATTTTCAAGATTATTGATATTGAGCTGAAAGGTTTGTTCGACAGGGTATCGGCATTGGGTTATCAGATCAAGATCACCCCTTCTGCAAAAGAATTCCTCACGGATAAAGGCTTTGATATCAATTTCGGCGCAAGACCTCTGAAAAGAGCTATCCAGAAGTACCTGGAAGATCCTATGGCCGAAGTGATCATCAAATCTTCCCTTGCTGAAGGTGATATAATCAATGTTGGGTATAATAAGAAAAAGGAAAGTCTTAATATTAAAGTCTCAAAAGGACATATGGAAGTTGAAGAAAATTAATTATTAACAACATAAACAAAAAACCTCTGGAGATTGCTTCAGAGGTCTTTTTTTGTTTTGAAGTCCACAGTCCTCAAAGACGAGTTTTTTGGTTCAAGTCTGAATTTATATTGGCTGTGGACAGTAGACCGTGGTCTGTCGACTATATTTATTAGCTAAACGCCTTTATATGAGTTCAATTCAGATCACTTCCCCAAAAAGGTCATATTCAGTTGCATCAATAATTTTTACATTATAAAAGTTCCCGGCAACCAGCTTTATATCGCTTTTTTCAATCAAAACTTCATTGTCGACTTCCGGAGAGTCGAATTCAGTGCGGCCAATATAAAACTCATCCTCTTCCCTATCGACAATCACCCTGAAAGTCGAGCCAACCTTCGCCTGGTTATGCTGTAAAGAAATTTCCTGCTGGATATCCATTAACTCCTCTACACGGGCTTCTTTGACTTTATCAGGAACATTATCCTTAAATTGACGATGAGCGTGCGTATTTTCCTCGTGCGAATAAGGGAAAATCCCTAACCGGTCGAAGCGTGCTTCCTGAATAAAAGCTTTCAGTTCTTCAAAATCGCTTTCTGTTTCTTCAGGGAAGCCAGTCAGTAAAGTAGTTCGGATGGCAATCCCTTTAACTTCAGCTTTGAGCTTTGCAATAAGTTTTACAATCTCATCCTTGCTTGAGCTGCGACGCATTTTCAACAACACCGAATTAGAAATGTGCTGAATAGGAATATCCAGGTATTTGCAAACTTTGGGGTTGTTTTTGATTTCAAGAATCAGATCCTCGGGGAATTTATGAGGATAAGCATAATGCAGACGAATCCACTCAATCCCCTCAATTTTAGATAACTCCTGAATAAGCTTTGTAATCTCCTGCTTTTTATAAAGGTCAAGACCATAATAAGTAAGATCCTGAGCAATCAGGATCAGCTCCTTTACTCCTTTTGCGGCAAGCTGGGCAGCTTCTGCTGTAAGCTCCTCAATGGGGCGCGAAATATGTTTTCCACGAATCAACGGTATAGCGCAAAAAGCACAGGTCCGGTCGCAACCTTCCGACACCTTTAAATACGCAAAATGCGGTAAGGTAGTCTGTTTGCGGGTTCCAATAAGTTCATCCCGATATTCCGTTCCCAGCACTTTCAACACCTGAGGCAAAGAATTCACACCAAAAAACTGGTTTACTTCAGGAATTTCCTTTTCGAGATCTTTTTTATATCGTTCAGCCAAACAGCCTATTACATACAAATTTTCAATTTTTCCTTTAACTTTTGCCTTTGCAAATTGCAAAATTGTATCCACCGATTCTTCTTTTGCATCCTTGATAAAACCGCAAGTGTTGATAACCACCGTCTTAGCCTTTGTGGATGAAGAGTCGTGCATCAGTGTAAACCCGGATGCTTCGAGTTGGCCCATCAGCTTTTCGGAGTCTACCAGGTTTTTGGAGCATCCCAAAGTGACGAGATTTATAAGTTTTCGTTTGGTATTATATGCCATTTATAAGTATGAAATGTGAGGTATGAAGTATGGAATATGAGTCCATGGCTAATAGCTGATGGACCATAGAAAACAGCCGAAATGCAAAAAGCTTATTACATCTCGGTGAAAAGGGAATTCACAAATTCGGTTTTATTAAAGAGAAGGAGGTCGTCCATAGTTTCGCCAACGCCAATATAGCGCACCGGAATCTTGAACTGATCGGAAATACCTATAACCACTCCCCCTTTGGCGGTGCCGTCGAGTTTTGTGAGTGCCATAGCTGTAACATCGGTTGCCAGGGTGAATTGCTTGGCCTGTTCGAAGGCATTCTGGCCTGTGGAACCGTCCAAAATAAGGAGAACTTCATGCGGGGCATCCGGAACAACCTTTTGCATCACCTTTTTGATTTTGCTCAGCTCATTCATCAGGTTTACCTTGTTATGAAGACGACCGGCAGTGTCGATAATCACCACATCGGCATCGTTTGCAACGGCAGAATTCAACGTATCGAAAGCCACAGAAGCAGGATCGGCACCCATAGTTTGTTTCACAATTTCAACACCCACACGCTGCGACCAGATCACAAGCTGATCAATAGCAGCTGCACGGAATGTATCGGCGGCACCAAGATAAACTTTCTTACCCGCTTTTTTAAAATTATAAGCCAGTTTCCCGATGGTTGTTGTTTTACCAACACCATTCACCCCAACTACCATAATCACGTAAGGCTTTTTGGTTAACAGAGAGGCAAAATCAGTAACATCGGTAGTATTATTCTCGTTCAGCAGTCGTGCAATTTCTTCTTTAAGTATACCGTTTAGTTCGTTTGTACTCATGTATTTATCACGAGCTACTCTTTCTTCAATCCGGCGAATAATTTTCAGGGTTGTTTCAACACCAACATCAGAAGTTATCAAAACCTCTTCGAGATTGTCGAGCACTTCGTCGTCAACTTTCGATTTACCAACTATAGCACGGGAAATCTTTTTAAGAACACTATCCTTGGTTTTTTCGAGACCTTTGTCCAGCGTTTCCTTTTCTTTTTTCGGGCGGGAAAAAAAGTTAAATGCCATTTTTTATCCTCCTATAATAGAAAAAAAGCCTTCTCCCATAGAAGAAAGCTTTTCTGTACTTATATAATTCCAATCAAATTTATTTTTTAGCGAGGAAGTCTTTTACTTCTTCAGTAGGAACGATTTCTTCAACGAAACCGTATGATCCGGTTTTTTCGGATTTAACCATTTTAATAACTTTAGCAACTCCTTTACCTACACCTTTTTGTTTCAGCGTTGCAACTACTTTCTTTGCCATAGTCTAGATTATTTAATTTCTTTATGAACTGTTACTTTCTTGAGAATTGGGTTATATTTTTTCAATTCCAAACGCTCAGTAGTATTCTTTTTGTTTTTGGTTGTGATGTAACGGGAAGTTCCTGGCATTCCACTGTCTTTGTGCTCAGTGCATTCCATAATAACCTGAACCCTGTTTCCTTTTTTTGCCATGATGATAAATTTTTAATATTCCCTAATAAATCCTTTTTCTTTTGCTTCTTTCAATGCAGGTAACAAACCTTTTTTCGAGATGGTTTTAATTCCTGCTGCGGTTACTTTTAACGTAATCCAACGGTTTTCGTCTTCAAGGAAAAACTTCTTAGAAAATAAATTTGGCTCGTATGTTCTCTTTGTTCTCCTTTTAGAGTGCGAAACATTGTTTCCCATCATCACACCCTTCCCGGTTATTTGACAAATCTTAGACATGTTGTTTTTTAATTAATTCCACGTTTGTAAATCAGGTCGCAAAAGTCGTTATAAAAATTTAATTCACCAAATTTTCTGAAAAATTTTTCAACTTTTTTTAAACAACCTGTAAATCCTTTAAAACCTGCAGCCGGAGCATGTTTAAGGCCGATACTGTTGCGCGCGTAATATTTCTTTCGCGGTTATCGCCGTACAAAAATCTCGACGAAACAACATCCTTGCCATTAAAAACAGCAATCCACACGGTGCCGACAGGTTTTTCGGCAGAACCTCCATCAGGACCTGCAATTCCTGAAATGCCAATGCCATAATCGGATCCGAATTTTACAGCCACATTCCTGGCCATTTCTTCTACAACCTCTCTGGAGACAGCGCCATTTTCCTCCAGGGCTTTTTGGCTTACACCAAGAACAGACTTTTTGATTTCGTTCGAATACGCAACCACTCCCCCATGGAAATAACCGGAGCTTCCGGGCATTAACGTGAGCAAATGGGCAATATTTCCGCCTGTACAACTTTCGGCTACAGCTAAAGTTTTTTTATTGTTCAACAGAAGTTTACCAATAACTATTTCAACTTTTACATCATCATCAAAGAACAGCTTCTCACCTAAAACAGGTTTTAGTAAATCAAACTGAGCAATTACTTCGTTTTCCAGATCAGCCTTTTCTTTACCTGAAGCAGAAATACGGAGACGGATAATACCCGGTGATGGCAGATAAGCAAGCTTCATATGCGGCGGCAAAGCATTTTCCCAGGAAGCAATGCTCAAAGCAAGTGCCGACTCGGCAATGCCGTGCACCATCAATGTTTTGTGAACGATTGAAGGAGTTTTAAAGTAAGCTTTTACAGCTGGCAAAATCTCGTTTTCCATCATCATAATCATTTCGAATGGAACACCAGGCATTGAGACCAGCACTTTTCCATTTTTCTCGAACCACATGCCGGCAGCGGTTCCGCAGGCATTGGGCATAACTTTGCATAATTCGGGTAACTCAGCCTGTTTTACATTGAGCTGGTTCATCGGAACATTGCGCTGGCCCAGCAAATTTGTTACGTGAGCCATTACAGCTTCATTCAATTTGAGTGGGGAATTAAAATATTCCGCCAATGTATGTTTGGTGATGTCATCTTTGGTTGGTCCCAAACCGCCTGTCATCAGGATCAAATCGGCCCGCGAAAAGGACTCATCCAAAGCATTTATGATCTCCTGTTTGTTGTCTGAAACAGAAACAATTCTGTTCACTCTTATGCCGATTGTATTTAACTGTTGTCCCATCCAGGCAGAGTTTGTGTCTACAATCTGTCCGATTAAAATTTCGTCGCCTATGGTGATTATATCTGCCTGCATATTTAGGAATTTAGGATTTTAGCTTTAGGCTTTAGGAAAATGAAAACATTAACACTAATCCTAAAATAAAAAAGGTTGCCGGAACAACCTTAACTTTTGAGCGGAAAACGGGACTCGAACCCGCGACCCTAACCTTGGGAAGGTTATGCTCTACCAACTGAGCTAATTCCGCGTATAATTGTCGCAAAAATAATGTGTTTTGATTAAACACCTAACAAATTTGCCAATTTATTTTGGAGCCTCTCAGGGGACTTGAACCCCCGACCTGCTGTTTACGAAACAGCTGCTCTAACCGACTGAGCTAAAGAGGCGATTTATTACCAAGTTTTTAGTAGTAAGTCGTAAGACGAATACATATTCATACTACTATCGCAAAAATAACAATAGCACGTTATTTCTGCAACTGAAATATCATATTCTGTTTAAAGCTCTGATTCTTTGCAGCAGGGTTGGATGTGAATAATGAAAAAACACATACCACGGATGCGGATTCAGATTACTTAGATTATTTACAGATAAATTTTTAAGGGCTGTTATCAGATTATTTGCTCCAGCATGGTTGCCAGCAAAAGCATCCGCTTCATACTCATATTTCCTGGAAAGAACATTTAATAGCAATCCCATTATTGTTGAAATTGGACTGTAAAGTATTCCAAATGCTATGGCTCCGATGTGAAAACTGGGTTGCTCCACACCCAACGCCTGAGATAAAGCCGGCTCTTTAATGAAAAGTGATAAGATAAATAAAGTCAGCCCTGTTTGAAAAAATGAAATTGCGAGGTTTTTATAAGTATGCTTACGTTTATAATGTCCTATTTCGTGAGCAAGCACAGCAACAATTTCACGAATTGTCATTTCTTTGATAAGGGTGTCGTAAAGAACTATACGCTTTTTGCTTCCAAGTCCTGTAAAATAAGCATTTGCTTTGGACGACCGCTTGGAGCCATCAATCTTATAAATATTGGTGAGTTTAAAATCCAGCTTTTCAGCAAGGTTATTAATAGCATCCTTCAGTTCTCCTTCTTCCAAAGGAGTTTGTTTGTTGAATAAAGGCACAATAAGGTTAGAGTAAAACATACTCATAAAAACCATGAAAGCAGTAACCAATCCCCACGCATAGAGCCAGAAATATTCCGTCGTCCGGTAATAGAACCAAAGCACTAATCCCAGGATTATTCCACCCAGGATTATGGAAAGGAATAAACCTTTGATTTTATCGAGAATAAAAGTTTTAGGAGTAGTCGTGTTGAAACCGAATTTTTCTTCGATTACAAAAGTGTGGTAAACACCAAAGGGTGTGTTAATGATATCGGAAGCGAGCCCCAGAATTCCGAAGAAAATCAGTCCCTTGAGGATGAGGTTGCTGGTTATTGAGCCTGCCCAGGAATCGACAAGCGCAAAGCCTCCAAAAAAGAACATCAGCAAAATCAGAATAAAGGAAAAAGTGCTGGTAACGTTATCGAATCTGGAATTCACCTTATCATAATCAATTGCTTTCTGAAGTTTTTCGGCGTCGTAGATTCCATGAAGTTCCTGAGGAAGAGGTTTCTCCCTGTTTTTGCCGTTGAGATAGTTTAAAACTCTGTCGAGCAGATAATCGAAAACAAGAATGGCAATAAGGATAAAGAAAATTACATTATACATATAAATTGTTTTTACAAAAGTAGAAAAAGAATCAATTAATTGAATAGACCACAGACCCTGGAACACAGACGACACCCAACACCCAACACAATAAATTAATTCAATTGCCAGTCGAGAGCTGCTTTATCGAGCTTTCGCACTCTTAACTTTTCAATATAACCCTTAGTAAGTTCTGTTTTTTTGACATTATAGGATGAGTCGGCCATCGTATAGGCATTTACTACGTCATCTTTTAACTCGTAAGCAATTGCCAGATTATGAAGGTTCATCATTGTTATGTTTCTGCTCATTTTTTCCTTTCCAAATTGTTGAAGAACATGAATAGCACTGTCTAATTTGCTTTCCTGTATAAAGTTATACGCCTGGTTAAATTGTTTCTTTCCGTAATAATAATAACGCGACTGTTCGGTCCAGTATGGCGCCAGGTAGTGAGCATAAGCCTCACCTGCTTTAATTCCGCTTTCAATTCTGGCTTCTCCGGCTGTGGGAAGACTTGTATCGAGCATCCAGATAGTAGGTTGAGGGGGCCAAAAAAGCGTATCTTCCAAAAGGTAGTTGTCAATTATCTGCATCGTTTTTCTGTCGTAAGTGCGGCAACCAATTTTGTGAATGATGCCATACAGATAAAAAGGCGTCTGATATCGTTGTCTTTGGGTGATAATTGTATCGTTTATATAAACCGAATCGGGCAATATAACCAATCCATTCTCCTTTTTTCTTAATTTTAAATCTTTGAGCAGAGACAGAAGACTGTCGGAAGATACCATGGCAAATTCTGTTTCCTGAAATATGGGTGATTTTTCGAGGTTTTCCTTTAGCGACTGCAAAAAATGAAGCGATGTGGTAGCATAAGGCTGATCGAGGGTGTCGAGGTTATATATCGCGTTGGGATTGTCGCAAAACTCACAATGGATATCTATTTTTTCGATTCCTGTTCCTAATTTGATTTGGCCGGGCCTCATCGCCTGAAAGTCTATGCTCTTGTATGTTATGCACGAATAAATAGTTCCAAGAACCATTATTAAAACAGATAATTTGAATATCGAAGTTAACTCGACCTTCAGGATGTTTTGGGTAAAATTTGACATATTTTCAGCAAATAGCAGGTAATTTCACAAAAATATTTATTCATCAGGAATGAGCAATTTTAATATTTTTTTTCAAGTATACTTCTCCAGCCATCAATCCTATAAAGCTACATTCAATTAATCTGCCAATCGAGAGCAGTTTTATCCAGCTTTCGAGTTCTTAATTCTTCCAAATATATATTGTCCGCTTGGGTTTTCCTTATCGTGTTTGCAGAATCGGCCATGGAATAAGCATTTTTTAAATCATCTTTTAACTCGTAAATAACAGCCATATTATGAAATTTCCTATTTGTCATTTTTCTGCCATATTTCGTACCACCTTCTTGTAAAATATTAAATGCACTATCTAAGCTATTTACTTGCAGTTTTTTATAAGCAGAATTAAACCTTTTACTTCCAGAGTAAAATATTCTTGTTTCATCAGTCCAGTATGGAGCTAAATAATGGGCATAATCTTCACCAGCATTTATGGCCGTTTCAATCAGAATATTATCCGGAGGTGATAAACTTGATTCGCGTTTTAAAAGAACTTGTGGCGGCCAATAAGCGGTATCTTCAAGCAAATAATTATCAACGATCTGGATGGAGTTTCTATCGTAAGTCCGACAGCCTAATTTGTAAATTATCTTATAATAATAGGTAGATTTATCGTAATCGTGAATTACGTTGGAGTGTTCTAAGTATATAGAATCGAGTAAGATCACATATGCGTTTTCCTGCGTTCTTTTTGAATAATCTTTCAAAAGCTGCAAAAGACTATCGGAAGAGCACATAATAAAAACCGTATTTTTAAAAATTGGTGATTTTTCGAGGTTTTCCCTGAGAGACTTCAAAAAGTGCAGTGAAACAATTGCTTTATCATTTTCACTGTTGCTAAGTAAAGTCATTTTTTCAGGATTCATGCAATATTCACAATGAATATAAATTTTATCGGGAATGCTTTCAAGTTTGACTTTTGCGGGTCGTAAAGCCTGAAATTCAATTTTTTTGGAGCTGATACAGGAAATCATTATTCCAAAAGAAATTATATTAAATACAATGAAAGTGAATATTTTAGTCATTAGAAAACCGCGTGTTAAATTTCACTTTAACTGCCAGTCCAGAACTTCTTTGTCCAGTTTTCTTTTGTAAAGAATCTGGCAATATTCCCTTGAAAGTTCGTTATCCTGAATTTTTAAAGAAGAATCGGCAAGCGTATAAGCCTTCTCGAAGTCATCCTTTAACTCATAAATGATCGCCATATTATACAAAGCTTTCACGCGGCATTCCGGATCGCGGGCTTTTTTATCATAACAATCTTCCAAGACCTTCAGTGCGTTGTCCAGCTCATTTTTTTGGATCATCTTATAAGCTTTGGAAAAAGTTCCTGTTTGATAATAATACTTCCGTGAAATGTCTCTCCAGTGCGGAACAATATAATCAGAACATTCCTTTGCAGCTTGTTCGCAAACGGAAATGCTGGCCTGTATCCTGTCAAAAACTGACAACCCGTTTTCGAGATAAGTATTTTGAAACCAGATGGTATCTTTTCTGAAACTCTTTTTCACCGTTACGTGGCGACTCTTACTATAAACCGAGTAACCGAACTGTGATGCAACACCATATATAAAATCGTTACGGTAGGCTTTTTTCACCTGATCGAACCGCATGGTATCAACCAAAATAAGTATTCCCGGACTCTTTTTTTTGAAGCTCAATAAACTATCGTGATCGAGAATACGGATTCTCGTTCTATAAAGCTGCGGAGTTTCTTCAAGATTTTGCTTTAGTGTCCTGGAAAACTTTACATGCGAAAATGGAATGATGTCTCGTTTGTTGGAAACCCAAAGATCTTTCTGGCTGATCTCTTTGCAGTAAATATAAATATTACTGAAATCGTCTCCGACATTGATCATGGCAGGTTTTAACACCTGAAATTCAATGTTTTTAGTAGAAACACAAGAAGAGAGGCTTCCGATAAAAATCATCAGAAGCCAAAGGTTTTTTAACAAATGATTTTTATTCGCGCTGCATTTGCTGATCGAGCCTTTCCTGATCACGTAGTCGTTGCTGAAGAATGTTGGCATAATATCGTCCTTTTTTGTTGTTATACTTGGTGTACGATTTTCTAGCCCAATCCAAAGCTTTTTCCAAATTCCCCTCCAATTCCTCTGCTAAAGCCATATTATAACAAGCGTTACCTGCTATTTCGGGGTCGCTTGCATTTACATATTTTTCCCATATATGAGCGGCTCCCTGCCAATCGCCCGATTTACCGTATCTGTCGGCAGTTTTGAAGTCGTTATTTCCTTTTTTGTAATAATACCGCGAAACGTTAATCCACATCGGACTTATGCGGTGAGCGTATTGCGACCCGGCATAAAATCCGGCATCAGCAACGGCATTGTCCAGAAATGGCAACCCGGCCTCAGCTTTTTTACGTGCCTCGTTTGCACTGGACCAGCTACGGCTATCGGCATAGATATTCTGATCTATCACACGTTTGTCGGCGGGAAAATAAATCCGCCATCCGGTTTCAACATCCACCCTTAAAGTAGCCAAAAATTCAGTGTACTTAATTACCCTTTCACCTTCTTTTCGTTCCACCTGTCGCTCTCCAACTTTAACCGCATTATTTGAATCGAAAACATCGAGAGTAATCAAGGCGTCAGCCTGATTCTGCCTGCATATATCTTCAACCACTTTCCAGTCGAGAACCGGAGGAAACTCGCGTGTTCCTGTCCCCCTCAGATCAACATTGGCAGGAGCTACAGCTTTGTAGCGAGGCGACTGGTTTAAACTGGACATTACACCTTTAATACATTCTTCGGCTCCCCGGCGGTCGGCTAAGATAGCTTCTCCGGTAATAGCCCCTTCAAGAATGTTTTTGAAACGCTCGCTTTTTGCAGGAAGACTACGGTTAATAAAAACAAGATTATTGATGCGGCTCGGAATTGTTATTTGAGCAGGTTTAAGCACATTTACAGTAACATACGTTGTTTTACATGCTGTAAAAATTAAAAAGAAGGCAGCTAAAAAGAGTAAATTTTTTTTCATCGTAATAGGTTTTGTACGTTGAATTTAATAATAATTTTATTGAATTCAACAACCACTTGCGTGCAGTTAGTACGTTATCAAAAATAGTGCCGCGCTAAAACATAAAAAAAACCGGCTCGGGGCCGGTTCTGTAATTATCCTTTCATACCACCGCAAACCTGCAGCACCTGTCCCGTAACATACGACGACAATTCGCTGCCAAGGAAAAGGCAGATGTTTGCAACATCTTCAGGAGTACCGCCGCGACGGAGTGCAATTTTTTCGGTCCAGGCTTTTTTAACATCTTCGGGTAAAACGCCGGTCATTTCGGTGATAATAAATCCCGGAGCAATAGCATTCACTCGGATGTTACGGGTTCCAACTTCCTGGGCAACCGACTTAGTGAAACCAATAATACCAGCTTTTGAAGCCGAATAGTTAGCCTGATTTGCATTACCATTCACACCAACAATAGAGCTCATATTGATAATGCTTCCATTACCCTGTTTCCACATAACAGGCTGAACTGCTTTTGTAAAGTTGAAAACCGATTTAAGGTTAACAGCAATAACAGCATCCCATTGATCTTCAGTCATTCTTTTCAGAGCTGTATCTTTGGTTATACCGGCATTGTTGATGAGGATATCAATTTTACCGAAGTCGGCAACAATTTTATTAATTACTTCCTGAGTATCGTTAAAGTTAGCAGCATTGGAAGCATAACCTTTGGCCTGAACGCCATACGAAGCAAGTTCTTTCTCAACTTCCTGGGCTTTTTCATCATACACCAGGTCGGTAAAAGCCACATTGGCTCCTTCGCTGGCAAACTTAACGGCTATTGCTTTTCCAATCCCCCGGGCTGCACCGGTGATAACAGCAGTTTTTCCTTCTAAAAGCTTCATTTCTTTGTTTTTTAGATTTATGTCGGGCAAAATAACTAAAGATTATTTTGAAATCAAAATGAAATTTAGAGGCTATAGTTATAGAAATATAGGCTGAAGAGGTTTACCCCAGCTATTTTATTTTCAAAACCATTTGCGAAGTATATGATGCTTATGGCCTGAAAAAGGAGTTATTAAAAATAAGGAGCGCAAATGACTCCTGGGAGTCGAATTTGCGCATATGCATTTATTTCTTTTTTAGCAACTCGTACATGGTAGAACCTATTTCGGCCGGAGATACCACCACGTGAATGCCGCATTCGCGCATAATTTTCATTTTGGCTTCAGCAGTATCGGCCTTCCCTCCTATTATGGCACCGGCATGTCCCATACGGCGGCCTTTGGGAGCTGTTTGACCAGCGATGAAACCAACCACAGGTTTTGTTCCGTTTTCTTTAATCCAGTAAGCGGCATCGGTTTCCATGTTTCCCCCAATTTCGCCAATCATGATGATACCTTCGGTTCCGGGATCTGCCATAAATAATTTTATAGCATCAAGGGTTGATGTGCCCACAATGGGATCACCGCCTATACCAATACAGGTCGATTGTCCCAAGCCGGTTTTTGTGATCTGATCTACCGCTTCGTAGGTCAAGGTACCGGAGCGTGAAACGATGCCGACGGTGCCCGGATTATGAATAAAACCTGGCATGATACCGATTTTAGCCTCGCCCGGAGTAATGATTCCCGGGCAGTTAGGACCGATGAGTCTTGCTTTTTTGTCCGAAAGGTAATTCTTTACCGTTACCATGTCCTGTACCGGGATACCTTCGGTAATAGCTACCACAAGTTCTATTCCTGCATTGGCTGCTTCCATAATGGCATCGGCGGCAAACGCAGGAGGCACAAATATTAACGAAACATTGGCACCAGTGGCTTTAACGGCATCTTCAACCGTATCGAATACAGGTCTGTCCAGATGCGCGGTTCCGCCTTTACCCGGCGTAACGCCTCCTACAACGTTTGTTCCATATTCGATCATTTGTGA
Organism: Bacteroidota bacterium; assembly: GCA_021779665.1. Taxonomy (GTDB): domain Bacteria; phylum Bacteroidota; class Bacteroidia; order Bacteroidales; family JAAUTT01; genus JAAUTT01. The sequence goes on from JAJYAG010000001.1 coordinate 62,829, forward strand.
GGCATGAAAAGTTCCTTCGCTGCCTGTAAAACCTTGCACTAATACTTTGGATTGACTGTTAACCAGAACACTCATAGATAAATCTTTTATAACAATAGCTAAAATACGCTTTTTTCATGTTTATTGTTCAATGAGGTGTTGTGAAACATTGGGAGACCACCACAGTCGACGGTCGACACACGTCAGACGACAGTAATACAGGGGAAGACCACAGACGACGGTCCTCAGACGACAGTAATACAGAATATAGGTCGATAGCAGATAGTCCATTGTCCATGGCCAATAACAAATGTATGCATTTAGCTGTGGTCTGACGTCCGTGGACCGTGGACTTTAGTCGACTGTAATACAGAATACAGGTCGATAGCCGATAGTCCATTGTCCATGGCCAATAACCAAAGACAAATGTTTGTATTTAGCTGTGGTCTGACGTCCGTGGACCGTCGACTTTCTTAAATCTTTACAAATATCTTCCTGACATACATATACCACAATAATCCAAACAGAACCAGAAATCCGCCGGCATATCTTATAAAATCGTACCAATTGCCCGTATACTGTTCCAAACCACGAATGAAGATATCGGAAACATGCCTGAAATCGAATAAATGAGCGGCTACGTAAGCCACAATAGCATTCGCTCCAATGATAATGAAGAATTTGCTCCATGCTTTGAGATTCCAAACATCGATAATCAGATAAAACACTGTTAGCAATAACAGGCTGAAACTACCGGCATACAGCACAAACGATCCTGTCCAGATGTGCTTGATGATAGGATGTACCGGATGCCATATAATAGCAAGCAGGTAACAGATAGCAGCAAAAATCAGCAGATAACCAACTTTACGATACTTTGTGAAATCCGACCGCAGCAGGTATCCGGCAAAAACTCCAAGCATGGTGGTAGCCCCAAAATTCAGACTGCTTAAAATCCAGCTGTAAGTTGTTCCATCCTGAAAAGAACCGAGCAACATTTTATCAATATAAATAGCAGCATTATTGTCAGGAAGATAAATACCTGCAGTTTCACCTGTAGGAAGAAAAGCCATTACCAGCCAGTATATAAGCATCAGCGAAACAGTCGCAATTATCTGTCCAATAGCTTTAACGTACAATATCAGTAAAGAAGATATAAAATATCCTGCGGCTATTGCCTGTAAGGTGTTGCTGTATAAATCAAGTTTTTCGATTGAATAAGACAAAAGATGCCCTTGAACAATCATTCCCAGAATCCAGAGGATAATAACCCGTTTAACCACATGGGTCATTATTTTAATTTTAGAATCACCGGCAGCCAAACGTTTGCTGAAAGAAAAAGGCATAGCCACACCAACTATAAATAAGAAAAGCGGCATAATAATATCATAAAAACGAAATCCGAGCCATTCCACATGATCCAATTGAAGAGATATCCATGCGGTGGTGTTGTTTTGAAATACTTTGTCGAGACTTTTGAAAATCATCTCTCCGCCAACAATCCAGAACATATCGAAACCACGGAGCGCATCAACGGAAAGGATTCTTCCGCCACCGGCAGATAAATTTTTAAGTGTAAATTGGTTAAGCAGGTTTTTCATAATAGTAATAGTTAGAAAGATAAAACTAATAAATTTTCGAATATGAATGGACGCAAAGTTCGCGGAGGAGCGCAAAGTTTGCAAAGAATAACTTTTGAACAATACGGCAGCAGAAAATAAATAACTCAGCGTACTCCGCGCCTTCTCTGATTCTTTGCGTCCCTGTATTTAAATATATTGATCGCAAAGTTCGCGAAGAAGCGCAAGGAAGGCCAAAGAATAATTTTATTTAAGTTCCGTAGGAACGATATTATATTAGTAGTGAACGAAGGTAACAGTATCAGGTCCTGTAAGGACGAATTATGGTTTAAATTAATTTATTTTCTTACAGATGGACCCCATAATGTCATCCCTACGGGATTTTGAGAACCTTTATGATTTTGCTCTACAATAATTTCGTCCCTATTGGGACTAAAACAAGGAACCAGAGCATCGAATAATAGACTTAGCGTTCTCTGCGGCCTTTGCGCCCCTGTATTTTATTTTGTATCGACTATCGACTATTTTCATTTTTCTTACGACTTACGACTTACGACCTACGACTCTTTCCTATCTTTGCAAAAATTTTATCATGACAGACAATTCAACCATATATGCCCTCTCCACCCCTGCCGGAAATGGAGCTATAGCTGTAATCCGACTCTCGGGTGATGAAGCCTTCTCGATTGCAGATACATTGTTCCGGGCGAAGAATTCATCCAAGAAACTCTCGGCGCAGAAATCTTTCACCATACATTTCGGAAGCCTTGTGCATAAAAATGAGATTATTGACGAAGTTTTAGTCAGTCTTTTCAAGAACCCAAATTCCTATACAGGCGAGGATGTGGTAGAAATTTCGTGTCACGGCTCAGTTTATATCCAGCAACGCATTATGCAGGCACTTTCCGAATGTGGGGCCCGACTGGCCACTCCCGGTGAGTTTACGATGCGTTCCTTCCTGAACGGTAAAATGGATCTCTCGCAGGCCGAAGCCGTGGCAGATTTAATAGCATCCCAATCAGCAGCAAGCCATAAAATAGCTTTTGAGCAAATGAAAGGCGGGTTTTCGAGTCAGCTCGATATTTTGCGCGGGCGATTGCTTCATTTTATTTCTCTGATTGAGCTGGAGCTCGATTTCTCGGAAGAAGATGTAGAATTTGCCGACAGAAAACAGTTTCACCAGCTATTGGAAGAAATTGATACCCATATCAGTCAGCTCGTTAAATCGTTTGCCTATGGCAATGTTGTTAAGACGGGAGTTCCTGTTGCCATTGCCGGTCGCACCAATGTTGGTAAATCGACCCTGTTGAATGCACTGCTGAACGAAGAAAAAGCCATTGTTTCGGATATCGCCGGCACCACCCGCGATGTGATAGAAGACACCATGACCATGGAAGGTATCACCTTCCGGTTTATCGATACCGCAGGCATACGCCACACCACCGACACCATCGAAACGCTGGGTATTGAGCGCACCTTTGAGCGGATTTCGAAAGCCCGCATTGTACTTTATGTTGCCGAAGCCACCGACAGCTCAGATGATATCAGAAAGGCGCTCGAAGGAATTCCTCTCCGTGACGACCAGCACCTGATCCTTGTTCTGAATAAATACGATCTTTTAAGCGACGAAGAATTAAAAAGTAAACAGGACAATCTCCGGCAACTCGATGTGCCACTTGTTTTCCTTTCGGCCAAAAAGAAACTGCACATCCAAACCTTACAAAAAAAAATTATTTCCATTGTACAAGCCTCCAAAACCGATAACGGTGTGGTGGTGACCAATATTCGGCATTACGAATCATTGCAGCAAGCCAAACAAGCAGTAGACAGGATATTCGAAGGACTTGAAAACCGCGTCTCCACCGATCTGATTGCCCAGGATTTACGGGAAGTGCTGTATCATATAGGAGAAATAACAGGTGAAATAACTACAGATGAGGTGCTTGGGAATATTTTTAGGAATTTTTGTATCGGAAAATGATGCCCCAATTATATACCATGGATTTTACGCCCACCCTTCTATTTCCTCTGCAATTTCCTTGTCAGGCTTTAATGTTGTTGGTCAAGGGAATAGTCTACTTCTTAAGATATTTAAGGATATTCGAACTTACACCAGCAAAATTATTATTATAATGATGATTCCCCGGTAGAAGTAAAATTTTGGCTCCTGTTGCCGAAAAGTTCCTGCGGATTTCAATGTTTTCTTCATCGCCAAAAATACATACCGGGGTGAATGCCTTAATTTTTTCAAGTTCATCCTTCACATTGTACTTCTCTTTTGTTTTGAATTGTAACATATCTGCAATATGAATTTCAAAATCGGCAGTTTCGTCGGGCGACAAGCAGAAGGTGCCTTTCAGGTTTTGCTTTAATGATGCGGAAAATCGGCTGACAACAAAAGGAGTAATGCAGGCTCCAAACGAATAACCCACCAGAATGAACGATTTCTTATTCCATTGTTGCATGTAATGCTCAATTGCCCCCGAAATATCCGATGTTGTTTGCTCCGGTGTTTTTGCATTCCAGAAATACTTCTGAGCATCCAGGCCAACAACAGGTATCCCTTTTTCGGCAAGTTGTTCACCTAAAGCGTGATCAAAACCTGTCCAGCCTCCATCGCCCGAGATCATAAAAGCCAAGGGCAGTGTATCTTGCTTTATTGCCGGAATCAGTGTAAGGGGCAGATTTCCGGGTAATGGCAAAAGTTTCTGCTTTTGAAGCAGTGTATTTTCCTTCGCTTTTTTTTCGGTATAAGAGGGTGTATTGAATACTTTTTTGTAAAGTGAAGTAAATTGAGGCAGCCAATTCTGTTCCAACGCAAATTCATGCCCTTCACCCGGCAAAACAACCAATTCGGCTGAAGGAATCTGATGCACAAAATTTTCGGTTTCGGTGGATGTGAAAATTTTGTCGTTCTTACCCTGCAATACAAAAAATGAGGATGCCAGTTTGGGATCAGGCTCCAAAAAGCAGGATGCGTTATTAGTTAATGCATGAGCGCTTAAGCCCGCTCCATGGCATAACATGCACTTGGCTTTGATAATTGGACAAAAGCTGATTGAAATTGCTCCTTTAAAGGTATTCTCCGGGGCCTGGGCAAGTGTGCCATAAACCAGGGCAGCTCCCGACAAATAGCCCACTAATATTGGCTTAAAGTATTGTGCAAAATTGTATTTCTTTTGTAATGAAAGGCTTAGTATCTCAAAATCACCTGCCGGATACAAACACTTTACTTTTTGGCAGCCAGCTCTTTTAAAATATTCACGCGTGTCCAGACCCACCACCATTGCTCCCTGGGACACCAGGTTTTTGGTCATGACAGAAGCACTGGTACCCCGACCCTCTTTTTCTGAAACAAAAAGAACAAAGGCGTTTGGTTTTGATATGGGTTTGTTCACCACAACCCTGCCAAAGGTGTTGAAGGCAAGTGTATCAACAGAAATTGTATGAGAATAGCTTTTTATAAACGCTGTAAAAAACAGGCAGATGATAAATAGATATTTCAGCAAAGTCTTCATTTTAATACGATTTACTTCAATCAAGCCGCCCGGGCAGGTTTTCTAAACATAAAAAAAGCAATGGCGATGAGATAAATATATGAATTAAGCATCATCAGCCGCTGCCACAAACCCTGATAGCTACTTAGAAAGTTACTTTTATCGTTCGAAATCCGAAATGAAAACAATATCAAAAAGAATATACCCATTATAAACACAACATTCGAAACTTTGTGGAAGAAAGGAAATTCAGCATCAGCGATTACTTTTTTCATTACAAGTGGTAATACTAATATTGCTACAATGCCAATCCCACCGAGTACATCGTGAATCACAGCCGATGAGGTTAATACCCCTCCTAAATGATGGTTCGCCTTAAAGGCGCCTGACCCGATGCCTTCGCCCGCCCCATATACCGCTATAAGCCATGAAGCCGTTGCAGAAGCTTTGCCTTGCGACCTAAAGGCGAAATAAACTCCAATTCCATAAAATATGAAAAGCAATCCCGCAACAATCCACCATGCAGACATTTGATCGGATACCGGGCTTATGGAGGCTCCTAATGAGCTCATTGTGTTTTTCATTTGACTGTATCCGGTGAAATAACTTCCCAGAATAAACATCACTGCAAAATCGCCCACACAGGCAATAATGCACGCAACTCCGGAGATTTTGACAATGCGGTTTGAAGTTAAATTATCATATTTTAAAAATTCCAACATTAAGGTTTAATAACATTTGTTAAAACCGTGGGTAAAGAAAGTAAATCGTAATCGTGCGAATAAATCAAATACTGGTTATTCCATCGGGGAGAAAACTTCTCTTTAAATTCCCGCAAACCTTTATAATGCGAAAAAGCCTTTATTTTTTCATAGGCAAACTTCATCGATTTTTCCGGAAAAGTATGAGGATCATTCAGTCCGCTCATGGGTGCAAGACCGAGGTTAACCGATGAATAATTCTGCTTCTTTAAATAATTAAAAAGTTCTACCAGTATAAAATCCATGATACCATTGGGTGCATCGCTGGTTTTGCGGATCAGGTCGTAGGTACCTTCACCTTTGGCATAATCGGGAATTATATTTAAAAAGGCAATTATCTTTTCTTCGTGGTTTTCCACGGTAATTATTGTCTGTAATTTTAATTCCTCCCAAACAAACATCCCCTGTGAAAAAACAATCTCTTCTCTTTCAGTTTCCTTTAGCCATTCATCGCTCACCGATTTTAATTTTTGTAGCAGCCCGTCCTTTATGGGTGGTGTGTGAACAGTTGCTTTCAGACCTTTATCACTTACCTTCTTTAAGGCGTTGCGAATGGATTTCTTACTGCCTCCTTCGAGCGAAAACGTGGTTAAATCGACAATTCCTTCCTGTCCAAGAAATAAATTCTTCTTTCCTAAGGTATTATATATGTTTAAACTTTCCTCCGGAACCCTGTAATAAATGCTTTTCAACCCGTTTTCGTAACAAAATTGGTCGAATTGAGCAATACATACTTTAAGTTCGTTCAAGTTCTTTGCCACAGGGTTCTCCAGAACAACAGCAAAGTTTCCTGTTATCCGGTAAGCAATGAAGGCATTCTGGCTTTGCGATAGAAAAATCAGTTTATCCGAATAGGTTTTAAAATAATCAAGACCGGAGTTTCCGTAAGATTTTGAAAGTTCGGTTGCAGTAATTTTCTCATCGGTTAAAACATTCGTTTTAAGAATATAGGGTTGAATTAAGGTGTAAATCAGGAACCCGATCGATAATATACCGCTGATTTTGATTGAAACCACAAAATGAGCCGCAAATCCTCCAACGGGAACCAAATCGGCACTGCCAACCAGAAAATAGTTCTGGAGTGTGTATTTTACGGCCTGAAGTAAACTAAAATCAATGTTAAAATATTTTTTATCGATAAAATAAAAACCTATAATGCCGTATAGCAAAACAACAAACACGCTGAATATTGATGTTTGCAACCCAATTAAACGAAGACGCGGATTGTTTTTAATGTAATATTCCTTTCGTGTGACAAGCAGGATTGTTATAACAACACAGGCAACAATAGCTTCTTCAAAGTCTATAGCCTTTGTTAAATGCCCCACTGCTGAAATAACACTTAAAACGAGTGCAAACCACCAGGCGGTGCGTAACCCTTTCAGCATAAAAGTAGCTGTAACCAATAAAAACAAACCAGCCGTGAACACCAAATAGTTGGATGCATGAATGGCCTGAACGGGTAAAAAGTTGGTTATCCGTGCCAATCTCCCGGCTATGGCCGGGGTGAGGACAGAAACAATATTTAGTATTCCCAGGCACAGCAACAGCAATGCCGGAATAACACGCATCAACAATTTATTTATTTTCAAAAGGAATGTAACGGCACCGGCAAGCAAGGGAGTCCAGAATTCAAAAAACCGGTACATAAAGGTAATTGCGATGGCTTCGACATTTCCAAAACCCATGCGAATGAGAATATAACTCATTGAAAATTCGATAGCTCCCAGTCCTCTCAAAAAAGGCGATACAATTAAAAAAATAACCGAGACAATATAACCAATACAAGCAGCAAGCACCGAGGGTGTAAAGTTCAAAGCCAGCATTGCAATAAGCAGATGGCTTATGCCGACTATTTCTATTAAAATGGAATAGAATACAGTTAATAAGAATTGGTTACGGTCAATTTTATTATTCTGTAAATCGTCCATAAACACTTCCGATTTAGGAAAAAGCTTTACCAATCCTTTAAATATTAAACCTTTACTTATTATTGAGCGATATGTCAAAATAATAAGTAAAGTCACCAAGGTAATGGAACCTAAAGCAAACCATTCTCCCGAACCAACGGCTCCTTCAAACAATGCAAAAATGAATACAGGAATTGCCACAATAACCACCGAAAGAATCCCGATAAACCCATAAATTGAAGAAGCAAAGTAAATCTGTGTTTCTTTAACGCCCTTTTTCTCAATAGAGTTGGAAAAAAAAGCTAACGACGACACTCCTCCTGCCGGCAGAAAAACACTTATAAAGTTTCGTTTCAAAAATAGTGTGACAGTGTCGGACAGGGATACTTTACTTTTAACTGCTGCAAACGACGAGGAATACATGAGTCCCTGAAGTATAATATAAACCGCAGTCCAGACTAAGCCCAAAATTACCCATTGCCATCTGGCATTTGTAAGCGAATGGCTTATCTGAAACAACTCGGCTTTTTCGTGCTTAATAAACCAGATGCCAATACCAATAAAAAATACCCCAAAAACAAATTGTGCAATTATTCTTCCGTTACCCCTGATGAAAGGAACACTTCTTTCTTTGAAAAACAGAACTACTGAATTCATAAATACTTTTGCTTTCGTATGCGAAAGTTAAACAATAAAATAGTTGAATAGAAAGGGCTTTAACCTTAATTAACAATTTTGGAAAGAAACAAGTTGAAGTAATTTAAGACATGGATTAACACTTCTATACCAAGGTAATTTCTGCACAGTCTCCGGTGTGATCCACCCGAAGTTCGGGATAATAATCTGAATTCCATGTAACTTAACAATTTGATATTGTGCCATGTTTGTCAGAAATCGAGAATATAATTCACATTCTTATCCAGGTTATATGGTGTTCTTCTTCTTTCTTGGCAAGTATTGCGACCGCCTGTTGATGTATTTATTTAATCGTTTATCTTTGATCTATTCTTTAAACAAACCCTAAACTTCACATGTATGAAACCAAACCAACTTTTTACGGGAATTGGCTGTATGCTGATCTTTATGGCTTTTTTAGGCAATTTAAAAGCCCAGTCGCCTGTGAATTTCTCAGGAAAATGGCAGTACGACAGAGCCAATAGCGATAAGGACAAATTTGAGTCTGAATTAGATGGCACAGTTATTTTGGAAATTAACCAAACCAACGATTCTATTTCTTTTTCAGAAACATACATATATCCCGATCGTCCTCAGTGGAAAACATCTGCCGACTCCTACAAAATCGATGGAAAAGAGCAAATCACCAAATCATCGGTCGGTAAGAGTAAGAAGTCGGCAAAATGGTCACCGGATAAGAAACTGCTTATCGTTACCAATATCGATACACAGACTGTTAAAGGAGTATTGCAGGAATTTATTGTAAGCGATACTTATAGTCTTTCTGCGGACAAGAAAACAATCATGCTCGAGAGGTACCGTAAAAATTATGTTACCGGAGAAACCAAGTCGAAAAAGATATATACGCGGAAATAATGTTTAACGACGAAGAAGAAATATCCCCTAAAAACCTTCCCATCTATAAGAAAGGTCAGGAAATTTTTGATGTAATCCGCGAGATTTGCGACTTAATCCCTGAAGAAAATGAACTACTGCAGCATGTAAAAGCAGAAATGTATGCTGATGCTTCCATGTTGACTGTAAAAATTGCTGGGGCCGAAAGAGCAGGATTATACGATCTAAAGATGGAAGCTGCAGCCATTATTCGTAAGGCCGCCCGTGACTTAATGGTTAGTAAGCATTCGTTAGAAATGTTTGGCTTTGAGTATGTGGAATATTATAAGATTGTAAGGGATTTGCTTGAAGAATACCGTTTGCTCTTTATTGATTGGGTTGCCGGTTTCGACAAGTGGAACTATGTGATCGATCGCTGGGGACTTTTTAACCCTCCGGGAGTTGGTCCATTCGATAAGGATCCTGATGAAGATATTCCATTTAACGGATTTAACGACTTCGACGATGATCTTTAAGTTGTTTCTAAGCTAACATCAATTAAAAAGTTAACCTAAATCAATAAACTAGTTGTCATTTCTATATCTGTGGATTGCAATCGCAATTTGTTTTTTAGTTTTCTTGCAGCAGGCTGTTTGAAAATTCAATTGCCAGTCATATTTCGACTCCGCTCAATATGACAAATAGCTGATTGTCAAAGTCAATCTGAGCGTAGTCGAAGTCTTTCAGCCCTTTAACATAACCACGTTTAATTTTAATTTTAAAACAAAAAAAGTAAAATATGCTCGAAGCAATCAAAAAATTATTAGGATTTAAAACCGTAGATTATAGCCAATTAATGCAGGAAGGTGCAATAATTTTGGACGTACGGACACCGGGCGAATTTTCCTCAGGGCATATCCGGAGATCAATAAATATTCCACTGGACAAGCTGTCAGGCAATCTCAATAAATTAAAAAATAAAGCAACTCCTGTTATTACCTGTTGTGCTTCCGGAATGAGAAGTGCGTCTGCAAAAAGTATCCTTCAATCAAAAGGATATAAGAATGTTTACAATGGTGGTTCATGGACTAGTTTAGACCGAAAAATAAATGTGAAGAATTAATTGTGACGGCCTTGATTTACTCATGATGACTCCCGAAATGATAGTAAAAGAGGGACTCAATCCTTAACAAACTCCTTCTGATTAAAACCAGATAGTTCCTGTGTGAATCCCCAAAATAAAGGGTTTAATTTTTACATTGTACTCAAAATAATTAGTTTTATCTGATGGATATAGTTAATACGGAGTACAAATTTTTGAGGACTGTTGCCGGGATTTTCTCAATCAATTATAAACTTGAGGAATCGTGGCTCATAACAGGCCCATGGCGGGAAGCTCATGAAAAACTTGTTGCGCTGCTGCGAAACACTGCTATTCTTACTCCCTATAATCTTCACGAAGCCGGCATTCCACAGTTTAACTTTCCTTTTCGGACTGCTTATGTTTCGTACCAGGAAAACATTGCTGATAAGCATGCAACTTATTACCAGCAACGCTTTTATGCTACTGAAGTTGACGAAATAAAGACGTTAAAAAAATATCTGTTTGGAGAAGATGCTGATTTCAGGTCGGTTCATAAGTATTACGATTTGTTGGACTCCTTTAAATTAAGGCACTTACTCAACGAGGAGGTTGTTAAACTCTCGAACGGCGAAACAAGGAAGGCCGCTATTCTTAAAGCTTTGCTGACCAATCGCCAGGTGCTGATTCTGGATGAACCGTTTGCCGGTATCGACCAACAAACGGTTCCAGAACTTAATTTATTGCTGCAACAATTATCATGTAACGGATTGAATATAATCCTGATAAGCAATAGCTTTCTACCCGAATGGATTTCGCAAGTTTTGCTGATAAACACTCCCGACGAAATCAAAAAACTCCCACCGGCGGAATATAGAAAAATACTTTTGATGAAAAATGATGCTAATAGCATTGTTTCCCAATTGCATGTCCCTGCCGTTGCTGCTTTTGAGGGTGAAAACATCGTGCAGCTTAATAATGTTTCAGTGAGTTACGCCGATAAGCATGTGCTCATGAATATTAACTGGTGCATCAAACCAGGCCAGAAATGGTTATTGAAAGGTATTAACGGCGCCGGAAAATCTACTTTACTGAGTTTAATTTATGCCGATCATCCCCAGTCGTACGCCAACGATATTGGGCTGTTTGGAAGGAAAAGAGGTTCCGGGGAGTCTATCTGGGATATAAAGGAGAAGATAGCATACTACTCCCCTGAAATGTATTATTATTTCGATAAGTCGGTTTCCTGCAGGGAGGCTATTTTGAGTGGTATTTATTTTCATCCTTTTAAAAAAGGAGTCAGAAATTTGGAACTGGAGAAGTTTGCCGAAAAACTTTTTCTATTGTTCTTCAGTGAAGATAAACTGGCTCTGCCTCTTAACCGGTTATCGGGTGTTCATCAGCGGCTGATATTGTTTTTACGAACGCTGGCCCAAAACGCTCCTTTGGTGCTTCTCGACGAACCTTTCCAGGGTTTTGATGCTGAACTGACCGAAAAGTGCAAACAACTAACCGAGTGTTGCTGCCAGGATAAAACCCTAATATTTGTCAGCCACAATGCTACAGATATGCCTAAGTTTATTACCAGGATTTTTCAATTATATAATGGAAAAGGTTTAGAAGATAAATTTTAGTTAACAGGATATAAGAATTTGGTTTATAATTGACTACAGAATAACTTTATTGGATTCCTGTAAAATTAAAGGTTCTACCCAGATAATTTTATCGTCCTTTTCCGATTCGTATTTCCGAAAAATGAAATTCTCGGTTTTAGCGATTGAAAGATCATCATTCAATAAATCGAACTTTGCCTTTTTGAACTCATCCAGAATTTTCTTCTCAACGGCCGTATCTATCCTGGGATTTATATCAAGATCCACTCTTTCAGATTTATTCTCGAGGGCTATAAACAATCCCCTTTCGCAATCTTCGAAACATGCATGTACTTCCATACTTCAAAATTTTAATTAACGGGAATATTATCCTTAAACTCCCAGTAAACCTGGTTTCCTTTATAATCGGGGACTACGCTTCCTTCTTTAAAAACAAAGGTAATGGACGGGCAATCCTGAACTTCCCATATTCCTGTAGCCGGACATCTTTCTCCTGTTTTAACTTTCATACTCATAGCATTTAAGTTTTGCTTTTGTTGGCAAATTGTATTCCTTTTTTACCCTTCATATTGATTAGCCATTTTAATCTCCTTTCTTCCAAAAACTTCAGTTTGTAAAAGAAAATCTATATAAACTTAGATGGTTCACAGAAAACACTTATCTGTGGAAAATTCTCTACGGATCGGATTTTTAATTCATTTTTTTCTTTTTTAAATGGGGGTATTCGCACGGCTAAGTATTTGATTCATTATATAATATATATTTATCAAGAAAAACCTGAAATTGGTTGGTATGTTGTCTTAAAAACAACTTTGCATTAGTAGGAACTTAAAAAATTATGCTTATGAGTCACGAAAATTATCAAAGTTGTATTGACGCATGTCAGGAATGTGCTGTTGAATGTCTTCATTGTGCAAATGCCTGTTTGCAGGAAGATAATGTAAAAATGATGGCCCAATGCATTAAGCTGGACCAGGAATGTGCGCGGATTTGTAATCTTGCTGCCGATTTTATGGCCAGCGGAAGTGAATTTGTAAATGAAGTTTGTATGGTGTGCGCAAATATTTGTGATGCCTGTGCCCAGGAATGCCGCAGTCACTCAGGTATGGAACATTGCCAGAGCTGCGCGGAAGCCTGCAGCATGTGCGCTGAAGAGTGCCGTAAAATGGTCCATCAGTTTGCATAAGAAACTAAAGTCCTTGTCTTCCTTTTCGTTAAGAGAAATAACTGATAAGGAAGACAAGGCAATGATTATATTGTAAAAAAGGAAGTATACTCTACGAGTTTTTCACTATGCTCGTCTACATTATGCGCAGTATTGGCCAGTTCTTCGGATGATGTAGCACTCATTTGCGATGAATTGTTGAGCTGCTGGATAGAAAGGTTAATCTGCGAAGCCCCGGCATTTTGCTCAATGGAAGCCATGCTAATCTCATTTATCAGCGATCCGGCTCTTTGAATACGGGGAACAATTTCACCGATAATCTGGTTTGTTTCACCTGTTATCGACAAACTCCGGCGGGAAAGATCCTGAATTTCCTCCGAAGCTATTTTACTTTTCTCGGCCAAGCGACGTACTTCGGTTGCAACCACGGCAAATCCTTTCCCGTGATCGCCGGCCCTGGCAGCTTCAACGGCTGCATTTAGTGCCAGAATATTGGTCTGGAATGCAATATCGTTGATGATACTTATCTTTTCGGCTATGTTATTTACGGCAGCAAGACTTTCTTGCGATTTTAAGAGGATCGCTTTAATCTGATCGCCAATGATCTTCGATTCGTTTTCAGTTTCTTTTGCATTATTTGCATTTTGCTGAATACTGGAAGCAATCTCTTCCATAGAAGCCGATATCTCCTGGATGGCAGCAGCCTGGTTAGCAATAATTTGCGATAACTGCTGAGAGTTGTCGTTTATCTCTTTACCTGCGCCCTTCAGGTCATTGGAAACTATAACAATATTTCCGATAGCGCCTTTCATCTTATCCGAAAGGTTCTTTACAGCATTCGAAATTCTTCCGAATTCATTATTTTCCTTTAGTTCCTTTTCGTTTATTTCAACAGTTAGATCGCCCTGCGAAATCAAATCGAGCTTTTCCGAAATTTTTTGTAATGGATTTTTAATAATTCTCAGCATAATAAAAAATGCTGCGAATATGCCTGCCCAGCAAAACGGTAATCCCCACCAGATATGGTGAAGACCTTTTGCTCCCAGGATAAAAGTCACCAGCGGCATTGTTTCGAAAATAATCAGCATTACCATTCCGATTTTGAATATTATCGTTTTCTTAAACAATAATTTCATCGAAAACCAATAGATAGGAATAAGTGCGAGGAGAACCAATTCAAAAATTAAAGTACTGTCCATAACGATTTAAAGTGAGATTGTGGTTTTATTTTATGTTTTATGAAAATAGTGCAATGAACAAATGCGCAGGTAAGACTTTATACCCATTTTGTATCATCCTAAAGGATGATTTTGGTGTCATACTTTTGGTCAGAAGGAATGGCTATTTCTTTGAAAATACACGGTTATAATAATAAGGGGCTGTTTTAGTCCGGAATAGAAAAAGACCAATGGCTACAATAATGGCGCTGAGTATAAAGGTAACAGAAATGCTTATATACTCAGCCACATACCCCATAATAACCATTCCGGCACCCATACCAATATCCAGACAGGTATAGAGGGTTGAGTTAGCAGCGCCTCTCCGCATCGGATCAGCAAGGTTATTGATCATGGCCTGAAATATGGGAAATACAACTCCTATTCCAAACCCCATAATCAGCGCCGAGGCGTAAAATCCATAAGCATTTTTGAATATCACTAAAGTGAGAAATCCGGCAGCGAGCAGACTTAAACAAACTGTGAGGATATTCAGCGGACCATGCCTGTCGAAAGCTTTTCCGGATGTAAATCTTGAAATTCCAATTCCAATAGAGAAAACAAGGAAGAAAACAGAAGTATTCTGTATGCCTATTTCCTTGCCATACAAAGCAATAAATGAAAGTAAGCCGCCGTAAGTCGACATGATCACAAGCAGGTTCAGTGACGGCACAACCGCCTTTCTGTCGAATAGTTTATGCAACGATAAATTAAACGGAGCACCCATTTTCAAAGGAGGAAATTTCATCAGTCCGGCGCATAGAAGGCTTATAAGGCTTATGATGATTCCCGCCGAAAACATTGCCGTGTATCCAAACTTATGCTGAAGAAAGATTCCAAGAACAGGTCCGGTCGACATGCCCAATGTTGTCGACAGGGCAAAATATCCGATGCCTTCTCCCCGCTTTTCAGCAGGGATAATATCTACAGCAATCGTCGAACCCGAGATGGTGGTGATACCCCATGTGAGGCCCTGAAGAAAGCGGAGGGCGATTAATGCAGCAATACTTGCCGCAACAAGATAGCCACTGAAGAATAATGAATATAATGTTAACGAAAGAAGGAAAACAGTGCGTCGGCCAAACCTGTCGAGGGAAAAGCCTCCAAAAGGTCTCACCAGAATGGATGCAATTGTAAAAGCAGCAAGGACAACCCCTACCTCATTTTTACCGGCATGCAAACTGGTTACCAGGTATACAGGCAAAGTTGAAATGATTGCATAATAAGTAATACACATTAAAAAATTGGAAGCAGTGAGCAAAATAAAATTCCTGCTCCATATTTTGGTCGTCATGGCTCCAAGCGCTGAAATAAAGTGCGAAGATAGGGATTTTGGGTAAGGGTGGTTGATTATGAATATTCAATTCACTATTGCCCGGTAAATATTTATTAAGGTTGGAATATTTTTCGGAAAAATAACCAGCCTAAATCATTCCCCTCGCCTTCAGCTCTAAGTATTTGTTGATGGTATTGAGCGATAATTCCGACGGAACCGATTTGATACATGCAATGCCGTGATTGGTAAGTTCCGAAACTATCTGGTTCTTTTCGTGAAGATATTTACGGGCCATGGTTTGTTCGTAAATGCCCATGATATCACTGACTGGATTCTTACTCATGCCTGCAACAGCATCGTTCTCAAAAAACATCACTACCAGCAGGTGTAATTTGCTGATTTGCCGCAGGATAGGTAGAACTCTCTCAAAAGCATGAAGGCTCTCGAAATTGGTGTAAAGAAATATCAGGCTGCGGTGCTTGATAACATTGCGCACCAAGTGGTATAAGAGTTCGTATTCTGCCTCCAGCACATGTTCCTTCTCGTTGTACAATGCTTCCAGAATTTTCCGCAGTTGCTGCGAGTTTTTATCGGCGGGAATTACAGAGCCAATTTTATCGGAAAAGGTTATCAGACCTGCTTTGTCATGCTTTTGGAGTACCACATTCGAAATTACCAGTGAGGTGTTGATTGAATAATCGAGCAGCGTAAGCCCATTGAAAGGCATGTGCATGGAACGGCTTTTGTCGATGATGGAATAGACCTGTTGGGAACGTTCTTCCTCATATTGGTTTACCATCAGCGAACCCCTTCTGCTGCTTGCTTTCCAGTTGATGCTGCGACTGTCGTCTCCAATTACATATTCCTTTACCTGGTCGAATTCGTAGCTGTGGCCAATTCTCCGGCGCCGCTTAATGCCTTCGTTGAGTTGATGTGATGGCCCCGATTTAAGTTCAAATTTCTTCATCTGCACAATGGATGGATATACCTTCACCATCGTATGGCGGTCAACGGTTATTTTTCTGCTGATCAAACCCAGCGTGGATTGCACAAACAAATTAATATTCCCGAAATTATATTCTCCTCTTTTAACAGGAGTTACTTCGTACTTTAAAAGGGTTTCTTCATCATTGCCGAGTGCAGCTTCAAATTTCAGGTCACGGATCTGGAACTGGCAGGGCAATTCGTCAATTACGGTCAGCCAGACTTTCAGCTTTGATGTATTACGAACCAGAATCTCAATGTGGTTTTCGTCACCCAGCGTCATAATACTGGGGAGATGGCGTTTCACCTCAAAGGTTCTGTTTTTATTGAAAAGAAGAAGTATATCGGCAAGCGAAGCGGTAAGCAGCGCAATGAGCAAAAACTGTCCCAAAGGAAACAGCCAGTGTACCGTAAAACTGAACGCAAAAAGCACCACCGCAGCTGAGCCAACGACGAAGAACCTCGATGTGAGAAATATTTGCCTGTATATGCGCATTACCTTGGCACTTCTATTTTCTGGATGATGTCCTTTATAATATCTTCAGCATCCACCCCTTCAATTTCGCGTTCGGGAACGAGAATGATACGGTGATTCAGCACCGGGTATGCAACTTTCTGAATATCGTCGGGCGTAACAAAGTCGCGGCCGTTGATTGCTGCTATGGCTTTCGATGTGCGAAGGATAGCAATGGAAGCTCTTGGCGATGCCCCCAGGAACAGGTTAGAATTGCTGCGGGTATTATTTACAATGTTTGCGACATAAGCAAGCAGTTCATCCTTAACATGCACCTTCTCGACAATAGAGCATAAATTGATCAGATCTTTGGCTTTATAAACCTTCTGAACATCTTTTTCGATCCGGTTAAAGAAGTCTGATTTAAAGCGCGAAAGTATACCAATTTCTTCTTCTACCGAAGGATATCCGATTTTGATGCGGAACATAAACCTGTCGAGTTCAGCCTCGGGAAGCCGGTAGGTTCCCTCCTGCTCTATCGGATTTTGGGTGGCGATTACATAGAGCGGATAATCCAAACGATGGGTTTCGCCATCGACTGTAATCTGACGCTCTTCCATTACCTCAAAAAGAGCCGACTGGGTTTTAGCCGGGGCACGGTTTATTTCGTCGGCCAGGATGATATTGCTGAAAACAGGTCCCTTCCGGAAGAAAAACGAAGCCGACTGCATATTGTAAACCGTGGTACCAATAACGTCGGACGGCATCAGGTCAGGTGTAAACTGAATTCTTTTATATTCGGCATCGAGTATGTTGGCCAACAGCTTCACAAGCAATGTCTTTGCAATACCTGGAACGCCCTCTATCAAAACATGGCCGTTGGTAAGCAGACCAACCGTTAAAAGTTCAATGGTATTGTCCATCCCGACAATGACTTTCTGGAGCTCGGTTTTCACCTTCAGGGCAAAATCCATAACTTCGCTCACATCAATATAAGTGTTGCTTTCTGTTGCAGTTGGTTCTGCATTGGCGTCAGGATCGTTCAAAATGTTTTCTTCCATTTACTTGCAGTTTTTGTAAAAGTTTTCGATTTGAGTGTGTAGTTTTATTAACGACTTAGGTTCGTAAACCGGGTTGTAAACCACGTCGCCGTATGCTTCAAAAAGTTTGTCGAGTTCACTTTCGGGAATTCCCGATAAGGGAGCAAGAATTTTTGGCGTGTCTTTTTTGCTCAGGTTAGGCGAAATTCCATATTTATGCTTCACAAACGAGAGAAACTGTTTCATCATTTCTTCGGCAATATAAATGTTGGAATTGTTCTTAAAATAAAGTGTGGCAATGGAGTTGATAAATTCCACTGTTGTATTGGTGTTCGCTGGTATAAGCGGAATCTGGGCTTGTTTTCGTTTTGAATTGAAAACAACAAACAACAATATCAGTCCTCCAATCAGGTACCAGGCCCACCGCAGACTTTTTTCGGAAAGAATAAAGCGCAACGGCGATTCCTGAGTCGAGGTTATATTGGTATTATCCAAACCCGATTTGCTGAATTCGTCCCACAAAATGCGCGGCTTTTTGTATTCGGAGAACATCTGATTGATGTACAGGTATCCGTTCTCTTTGGAAAGGTTGTAATTGGTAAAGAACAACGGATTGGAATGAAATATGAACCATCCTTTTCCGTGTTTAACACGCATAGTTTCTACAATTACATTGCCTATTCGCGAAACTGGCTCGAAACCATACATCGAAAGAGAATCTCTTAGAAAGAGACTGTCCAGTCCCAGCCATTTGTATTTTGCTTTTTTAGGTCCGTTTTTATAGTCGAACTTATAATATTTCTCAGGATTCAACCTGTCGAAGTTAGCCTCTACAACAGAATCATTAATATAGTTGAAGGTTAGCATGGGAAACCGGTCATCGGTAAGGTGACCGTAAATATAATGCTCCGATCCAATGCTGGAGATAAAGGCATTATTTCCGCGGTGAACAAAGTCCAGCAGTTTTTCCGACAGGATACTGTCTCCAACAAAATTCTCTCCGATAAATATATAAAGCACTCCGGTATCTTCTTTGGCAATGTAATTTTGAGCCGGATTATCTATCAACACAAAATTGTTTTTTTTGCAAGAGGTTGAAATTAAATCTGCCGCAAGCTTTAGCCCATATGGTTGGGCGTTATCGTACAAATAATTCTCGTTCCACCTGTATTTAGGACTATAACTCCTGAAATGGAAATAAAGCACGGTGCCAATGAGAATCACAGCACAAACAATAAGAATTACTATTTTATTGATGGATTTCACGCGGCTCTATTAATTGTTGTATTTGTTCAAAAATGGGAATAATTCCTGTGTATTCACGCTCGGTAATGGCTATTTCGCCATACCAGATTCTTTCAAATTGCAGCGTTAGTTTCCTGAATAAATCAAATTCTCTTTTTCCATACATTTCTCTCAGATAATGGCCGTTGGTTTTATCTTTTTTCCAGGCAACAAATTTATGCTTGTTTAGCAACCTCAAAAGCATCAGATACCGGAGTCGTACAGCTTCCTTGTACTCGCCCGACTTTAAGGCATACTGCAGATCGCCGTCAAGATTTGCTTTTTCAATATTTTCGTACCCGGAACCCATACGCGGCTTAATTTCGGGTAAGGATTGGTTTGAGGGACTCCGGAAGAGGCTTACAATCAAAACCACCATCAATAGCAAAAGAGCAATAGCAACAAAGGCTATAAACAGATAAACGATTCCTGAATTCCCTGAGAAAAATGGTAGGAAAAAAGAGCCTTCTTCGCGATCAGAACTTTCATCTTGATCAGCTTTCCCTTTTATCTTTTTACCATCCCGGTTAATATTCTTTTCTGATTTCTTTTTCTGGCTTTTTTTCGGATTGCTCTCATTGTAATTGTACTCCCGGGCATGTTTTTGCCAATTTTCCTTGCTGACAAACCGCTGGTTATCCTGACTGAAGGCACCCGGGCCCTTCAAAAGCAAGGCAAGAATAAAAAAGATAATTAGTTTAAGGCGGTTCATCGGTTATGCTCCTTTTCGAATCCAAATAAAACTTTTCTTTCGCCAAACATGTCAATTCGCTGGTTCAGACTTTCGGCCATCGAGATTTCCCTGAAAGCATAATAATTGAATATCGACGTGGCTATTAGAAAATATGAATAAACTGAAATGATTGCAATGGTCAGGAACGAAAGTATAAAAATTTCGAGCAGATAGGTCGTTTGCTCGTCATATTTAAAGTTCATAAGGAACATTTGGATGTAGTTCCAGGCAACTTCTGTATTCAGCAAAACATAAAACACCACGATAAATACAAATATTTTGAAACTGTTAACGAATTGCTTCCCCCAGGAATTATTGAGCAAACCAATGGTTTCTGCAATTGCCAGCGGAAAATTTACTTTCTCGATATAGCTCTTATAAACCGTCGTAAACAGGACCGGACTCAGCAAAATAAATGAGGTTACTCCCCAGAAAACCCCAAAATAGAAAGGCAGTAACACCAAAAATGAAGAAAGTAATGACGAGGAAATCAGGTAAAGATATCCTGACCTCCTTTGGGTGTCGTTTTCCAGAATTTTGCGGACACTACCCGAAAGATTAATCTGCAGCATCGTCAATGTTGCTATTCCTATCCAGAAATGCGATTTTATGCAATTGAGGTTAAAAAAAGTAAAAAACGAATGTGAATCAACATCCAGCTCATTTGTAGTCTGATAAGAAGAAAATGCAAGGGTTGCAAAGGAATGCAGCAAAGCAAATCCCGACACCATCAATAAAAATGGCAGAATATTACTGCTGAAATACTTGAATGAATTTCCAATTATTTCGGATGCATTTAATATCCTGCTGAAGTCGTAAACTACCGGTTCTTTGTAACTTAGCTTTTCCGATTCGTTTACCACATACATCCGGCGCTTTTTCAGGTACCACGGATACCAGACAAAATAAAACAGAATAAAGGACAGCGAAAGTACGATAACCGCGATTCTTACAAAATCAGGAATATTGGTATAGCGTGTTATGAAGCTTTCGATAAAGCCGGCCAGAACAATAAGCGGCGTGATCCCGAGAAAAATCTTCAACCCTCTGAGGGCAGATATTTTCAAGGAATTAATACGCGAATAGGTTCCGGGAAAAACCAACCCTCTTCCTAATGTCAACCCTGCAGCTCCTGCAATGATAATGCACGATATTTCAATGGTTCCATGTTGCCAGATGGTCAGGAACGATTCCTTAAAAAGTCCCCTTTCGACGAAAAAGTATTGAAAAACACCCACCATTATTCCGTTGCGAAGCAAAGCAAGTACAGTGCCAACCGACATAAATACGCCCAACACGAAAGTATACATGGCAACCGTAAGGTTATTGATGGTAATGCCCAGAAACATATGGGCTTCGTTGGCTTTTTTATAAACGGCCATCGGATCCTTGGTCTTAATATTTTCGATGGTCATCTGGACATAGTCGTTTCCGAGAATAAGCCGCGCAAATTCTTTGTCGTATATGCTGGAAAGTACGCCAATGCCCATGGCCAGTATAAAAATGATGAACGAAATCCTGAATTCTTTACGAGCACAGTGTATCTGATATGGTAAATCGTATTTCCAGAATTTTACAAAACCCTGCATGCCGGTCGACTGATTCTGGTAAAGATTATTAAAGAGCAGCTGGGCAATTCCGTTCAGGTAAACACGTACCGAGCGGTATTTGAAAAAAGTACGGGCATACGATAAATCGTCGGTTACCTGAATAAACAACTTGCTATGTCGGGTTTTTAAGTTTTCGGTTCGAAGGTCAGTTTCGAATTCCAACCAATTTTTCTTATTTTGTTCGACGAATTTTGATTCTTTCATTTACCGTCTTTCTTATATGCGAATTAAGTAAAATTTTGGAAACCTCTATATGAAAAAGATAAATATTACTACCACACAAAACGTAACCATCGAATACGAACTTGCAAGCGTTACCGAAAGATCTGTTTCCACTGTAATCGACCTTATTATTATTTATCTGGGAAGCCTCATTATTTATGCTTTTTCATCCATATTTATTGACAAAGCTTCGCTCATATATCTATTTATTTCTACACCGGCGGCTTTCTTTTACCATTTGCTGTCCGAAACATTAAATCACGGACAAACTTTGGGTAAAAAAATTATGAAGGTCCGTGTAGTTAAAATCAACGGTGAACGTCCGGGGTTTTTCGATTTTCTGATGCGCACCGTTTTTCGTTTTATCGATATTACTTTAACAGCTGGAACCCTGGCACTGATTACCGTTTCGTCGACCGAAAAAGGTCAGCGGTTAGGCGATTTTCTTGCCGACACCACGGTTGTAAAACTGATCAATGCAAACCGTTTCTCTTTGAGTCGCATCCTTTCCATGGAAAACCTGAAAAACTACACTCCTGTTTATCCGGGCGTGGTTAAATTTAAAGAAGAAGAAATGCTCCTTATTAAAGAAACACTTGACCGACTTGCTAAATACCCTACTGATAATCATATAGATGCCCGCAACAAGCTGGTGTATAAGATTGAGAAGCAACTTGGTGTAGTTGCTCCTCATGATAAAAATCTGTTTTTAAAAACTTTGATAAAAGATTTTGTAAGTCTTACACGCTAAAATTAATCGTTAACTACTTGTGTATAGGTAATAGAGTCGTGCCAGCCGTTATTTCCCCCAAGAAAAGACAACGGCTCCAGCGGGATAATGCGGCAAAGACTTCTTTTAAAAATAGTTCCGGTTGAAGCAACGGAATTGTCATCATTTAAGACTCTGGTTCCTGTAATCATTTTACCAATAGTTTTGCCGGTCGTACTTTCAAGAATGGTATAATACAAAATTAGTACGGAGTAACCGATCAGATAAGAAGTTAGGGTACTCATTTCTCCATTCTCAGGGAAAGCAACTGCATAGAGCATTCCGCATATAAAGATTAAAATTAAGAGTACAATCCTGTCGATTATATAATTTGCGAACCGCTTACCAGTGCTGGCATACTCATAAACTTCGGCTTTGGAATTTGACTGATCAAAAACTCCGGAGTCCAGAATTTCGTTATTTTCCATCTTGTGATATTTTTTAGGTTAGTAATTGAAATTGTTGGTTAAACAGAAAACCAAACAAACCCGTTTACGGATAGTGCCTGATTTTGGTTCCGGTTAGCGGGTTTAAATTTATTAAGTCATTGAAAAGCAATAGTAAAAGTAAGCAGGCTCAGACGATAAGATTTTAGCCATGAGCCTGCCCAATTATTATTTAAGTCTCATTAACCTGAATTCCCCTTCAATGAAGTGCATATCGGAGGTTTGACACTGATCGTGGTACCCTGGTTTATCTTCGTAAATTCTACCGGAGAAAGAACCTTCCATGATCTGGTTCGGACCTTTAAATTGAGTCAACGTTACAGTTGCACTTTCACTTACTGCAACACGGTCACAAACTCCGTTCTTAACAGATCGGTTGTAGTAATCCAGTTCATAGCTGACTCCGGGCACAGGATCATATTCTAAAACTTCATCGCCGTTATTATTCAAACCAATCAAATGATGAGTGCCTTCGGAGGGGTTTTCAAGTTTCAGATTGAAAATTTTTGAGACAGCAGAACCGGTATAACTTGCAACTATCTCGAGCATATTATTTTCGACGCCACACACTACAAGTGAAAAATTATTCGGATCGGGAGGAGTTGCAGTGCTAAATCCGTATTGGTAATATTCTACCGTTTTCCCGTCGACTTTGATGATTACAAAAAAATCGGATTCAACCACAGTTATGTTGGATGTAACCATAAACGACCAGTTACCACCCGTTTTGTTGCTTGCTTCAAGCTGAACTGTAACCGCAACAGGATTGCCTGAAGGTATTTTGGCGGGAGCCGTATACGTGGCAGCAAATCCCGATGGCTGCAAATTTCCGTTGGTGTTGCTCACAGGGGCAGCTACGCCGTTTAAAGTCCATTGTTTGGCTTTGAAGCCCATAAGGCGCTCTGTAGCCAGTGGTGTTAGCGGGGTAAGATCATCAGTTAATTTTACAATGGGCCGCAGCGGCACCAGTTCTTCGTCATCTTTTGAATCTCCTTTCGAGAAACCCCTGAGTTGAAGTGAAATGGACTGACCTTTCATGACGATAGTTGAAACAGGATCCAGCGAAAAGTCGATAAAACGCCCGAGTGACCAGTCACTGAAGTGTGCAGTTTCCACGCTCACCGTATTTGCACTTTTGTCAACTGTACTTTTGAGCATGGCGTTCCAGCTGCCATCCACAGCCTGCGAAACAATCCAGAGAAAATCTTCCGGGGTTTGCTTCAGATCCGCATCCTGGTAGTGAAATACAATTTTTACAGGCTTGGAAAATGTAGTACCCTCGGGTAACAAACGGTAACCCATGCCAATTCCAAGAGGTGCATTGTTTGAAATGGGCTGGATTGAAATTTTTGTATCTCCCGTTAAAGCTCCAGCCGGAATATTTAAGGACAGATTACCATCGGCTGAGTTTAAGTTTCCTCCTGAGGAGCCAATGGTGGCTGATGAAACATTTCCGACAGGGATTCCGATTTCGGTAATCACCGGATCTTCATTCTGAGGAGGCTCCGGATCGTTAGTTTCGCACGAAACTGTGAAAATCCCCAATAGCAAAATCAATGAAAAATGCTGAAAAGAATACAGGTTCTTCATATTATTATAGTTTTAGTTAACCAGATAATTGCTGAAACTGAAGCGGGCTTAATTCTGCCGGTATTCTAACTTTTAAACGCTAGGTTAAAAATGATTTTTATAACACTTAACAATGAAGGAATGTTCAGGATGAAAATTGGACAGATTGACCAAATCAACCAATTCTCAGGTAAATAGGAGAAATAAATATATTAATATTCAGAAATAATACATTCCGAATGGAACGAAGTGGAATGAGAAATCCCTTAGAGATCTACTTGATTTCTACATGCAATTATCCCGATTGTCATTGGATTTTAAAAAATGTAGCGGAACAATAAAAACAGAGATCCTGAAATAACCATGGTGCAAGGAATGGTTAATATCCAGGTCAGGAATATATTTTTAATAGTTTTGCGTCGCAGGTTTTTGATTCCGTTTGTCGCCACCATTGATCCGGCCACTCCCGACGAGAGAATTTGAGTTGTACTTACCGGCAGACCCAGGGTGCTTGAAAGACTGATTGTAGAAGCGGCAATAATATTAGCAGAAGATCCCTGAGCATAGCTTAACGGTTGAACACCAATTTTTTCGCCCACAGTAACAACAATGCGTTTCCAGCCAATCATGGTTCCTGTACCCAGAGCAACAGAAATCATTAAAATAATCCATGTGGGTGCATAATCTGTATAGTTTTTAATTACATCCAAATTACTGTTCATTAATTTCTGGTCATCGTGAGAAATCACTTTTTTTATACCGGAATTTTCATTCAGAGCCTTAACTTCTTTCTGAAGACTCATCAAATTATCCCTCACAACCCAGCTTTCGGTTCCGTTTATTGCGGCATAATTTGATTTTCCTGACAAATGCGATTGAATAGTATCTATTTGTGAATGAATTACCAACAAAGAAGCTTTACTTCTGGCATCGAGGGGCTTGCTGTCCATGTGGTTAAAAACAGTTTCAACTGAATTTACCTGTGATAAAAGCTGTACAGGGTTATGATGATGATTTAATGCAAAATGAGCAGGAACCAGCGCTATCAGTATAATCATAATGATACCCACGCCTTTTTGACCATCATTCTGGCCATGAGAAAAACTCAGATGTGTACTCGAAAGTATGATGAGCAGGCGGATCCAGAATGACGGCGCCTTTTTGGCATGAGGTGCCCGGTAGAATTTTTTATATTTGACAGTACGTTTTAGGAATGCAACCATACCCCAGGCAAGCATAAACCCGGTTATGGGCGAAAGCAACAACCAGATGCAAACACTTTCAATTTTTCCCCAGTTTAAGGATACGGAAGCAATATCAGGTAAAAAGTTATAAGCAATGCCAACGCCAAAAATGGAGCCTAGCAGTGTATGTGAACTTGAACAGGGAATTCCAAAATACCAGGTGCTAAAGTTCCAGATTATAGAGGTTAAAAGAATAGCAATAATCAGAGCAATATTCTGCGATACGGTTTGTGTCATCAAAATCTCATTGGGAATCAGCTTCATAATTCCCATGGCCACGATAGTCCCACCAAAGAAAACGCCCATAAAATTCATAATCCCTGCCCAGACAACAGCATGGGTAGGTTTCATGGATTTAGTATAAATTACAGTAACAATGGAGTTTGAGGTATCGTTAAAACCATTAATTAATTCAAATACACAGGCAATTGTTATACAGACGATCAATATTACCGTCATGCCAGTATCAAGGCCAAGCATAGTATAAATATTAAATGATAAAAGTTAGCATTCACGAAAACTCATGGGTTTTCAGAAAAACCCTGCCAAGATATATTTTATTTGAATCCCTTCTACAGCTTGATTAAAAATTGCCCTAATTTAATTTCAAGTTGGCCGCAAGCCCAATTGTTTTGGCTAAGTTGGTATTTTAAATGATTATAAAGTGACATTTCTGCTATTTACGCTTCAGTTCAAGCTGAAATACTTCATTCTTCTCCCAGGCATCAGCTCCCGGCTGAATTTTTGGTTCGGGAATATTCTTGCGCTGTTCTCTTTTTTCGGCTGTTGACATTTCAAAAATGCTATCCCTCCTTTTCAGAATAGAATCGGCAAGTTGGCCGTCCTTTGTAAAGCCCATCATAAGTACCGGAATTCCCAGGGGCAATTCATGGTTCATATTGGTATGCCAGGTGTGAATTGTTTTTCCATAGGTTGAAACAATTTCTTCCATCAACTCCTTTTCAGCTGCATCGGGTAAGCCGGGAGCTATCAGCGTTCCCGATTTAACCTCATAAACATGGCTGTGCCAGAGTTTTTTCTCATCCTCAGGAAGTTTCTTAAACAGACGTTCCGAAATGATATACTCAATGCCCATAATTTTTGCATCCTTAGTATTTCCATCATACATCACGCACTGGGTTAAATCTTCATTCAGCTTTGTGCAGTAATGGTGCGCTTCTGTTTGCATATTCATATTTCCGTTCGCGAAATGGAATCCATCAAGATATATTTCGAGTTGATTAACGGGAGTCTTATCCTGAAGCACAGCGGCTCCGGTTTCAAGAACTTTTGTTTTCCCGGTTTTTTCCGAACCAGGCGAAGAGACATTGGAAGGTTCTCTTTTTTGACCGCATGATATTAATGTTGCGAATGCAATGATGACAAATAACTTATTCATTTCCTTAACGTTTTAGAAGAAAACAGACGGAAACAAATTAAGTTTCAGCAACAAGTGCCTAAAAATCAAGAATATTAATTAAAGATCAACTTCTGATCAAAAGCAACTTGAACCATCCCAGCAATGGGTGCATAGTTTCTCTTTTGGTAAACCAATAGCAGTAACAAGATCGTCAAGTTTTTGAAATTTCAGACTTGTGAGATTCAGGTTTTTCCTGATTACTTCAACCATGGCCGCATGTTTGTCGGAGCTTTCGTTGGAATACTCATGCAGGTTGTTGTTTTCGGATCCTTCCAGCTCTTTGATGGCGCGCCGGGTAGCGAGATCGAGATTGGAACGCGAGCGGCTGAAATTGAGATATTCACAGGGATAGATCAGCGGTGGACAAGCGATACGAACATGAACTTCACGGATATCTCCCAGATAAAGTTGTTGTACGTTATCCTTCAGCTGAGTTCCGCGAACAATGGAATCGTCAAGGAAAACGCCCGATTTACCTTTAATTACTGATGGATTGGGAATAAGCTTCATTTTGGCAACAAGATCACGTGTTTCCTGCTTTTGCGGCATAAAGCTCCTGGGCCAGGTGGGAGTATATTTGGAGTAGGGCCTCTTTATAGGTATACCGGTAGCATTGCTGTAACCGTAAGCATGGCCAATTCCAGAGTCGGGTATGCCGGCCACAAAATCAGCCTGAATGTTGTCGTTTTTAGCCAATGCTGCACCGCAGTTATAACGGCTTTCGTCTACATTTATATTTTCGTAAAACGATGGAGGATAACCATAATAAACCCACAGGAAAGAACAAACCTGCATTTTCTCGTTAGGTTTTCTTAACTGGCGGTAGCCTTGGGGAGTAATTTCAATCACTTCGCCTGGACCTAAATAATATTCAGTTTCGAAATCAAGATTTGGAAAAGCACAGGTTTCGAAAGAAACAGCAAAGGCTCCATCCTTTTTACCAATAATAACAGGTGTACGTCCGAGTTTATCGCGAGCTGCAATAATGCCGTTTTCAGTCATAATCAGCATGGAGCAGGATCCCTTTACATGGTCGTAAACATTGTTGATGCCACATGTAAAATCCTCACATTCGGCAATAAGCATCGCCACCAGTTCGGTGGGATTAACAGAACCTTGGCTTGTTTCGGCAAATGTACGGCGCTGATCCATAAAACGCTTTTCGAGCTCATCGATGTTGTTGATTTTACTTACGGTAGCCACGGCAAAACGCCCCATGTGCGAAGTAACAACAATTGGCTGCGCCTCGTGGTCGCTTATTACTCCAATACCACAATTCCCCGAAAAACCCTGAATATCACCATCGAATTTATTTCGGAAATAACCGTCCTCCAGACTATGAATGGCGCGCTGAAATCCTTTTTCTTTAGAAAAGAAAGCCATTCCCGCTCTTTTTGTTCCCAGATGTGAATGGTAATCGGTTCCATAGAACACATCCATAACACAATCAACCTTCGAAATACTTCCGAAAAAACCACTCATAGTTGTAAATTTTTTAAAAAACGTGGTAAATGTAAATGAAAAATTGAAGAAAGATTTTGATGTTAATAACTCTTCAAAGATTTTTCATTTAGGGAAGTATTCTAAATAATTCAGAAGTCTGTTACCAGTTATCTTCGGCTTTCTTAGGAACACTTTTTATATGTGTTACGAGAGAAGTTAATAATGCATTGATGGTAGTTTCGAATGAGGCTTCCGATTCTTTAAACTTTGGAATGGTACTACCGTCGGCATTATACCAGACTTTATAACGTGTTTCGGGTGTCTCGAAAGTCACACGGCAACGGCCTTCCTTCATTTCCACATTAAGGGTGTATTGAAGGGTATACCAATGGTCGAAATTATTGTCGCGTATTTTCCAGGCATTGTCTTTATAACCTGCAAATTTCACCTGGGTATTTGGGTTATCCACACGGATTCCGGTTTCGGGATATTTTATAAGAGAAGCATTCCAGCTTTTTACTTTTTCGTAAATTTTAGAAGCTGTAAAAGCAGGATCCAATATTATCACTACTGGTGCAACTCCATCTTTTGTCAGATTAAACTTTGGGGTAGTTTGCGAAAATGCTAAAAATGGCAACGAAAGCAGAAATGCAATAAATAACTTTTTCATAGGAACAGAATTTGGTCGTAAACAGGGTTATAGCTGATTTAACGTCAAAGTTCCTGTATATGTTGTTTTTGCGATTGAAAAGTTCTGTCTAACATTTTCAATAATGCTGCGATAAAAATCGCAACGCATTGCCACATTTGAATTTATAGATGATTTCTTCGGGTTCCGCTTTTTGAGTGAGTTTGTTTTTTTTGAGAAATCCTGCTGCATGAAGTAGCAGATTATCATCAAGATGCTGGATATCCTCCTGAGTCCAGTAACCCGGAATTGGATTCACAATGCCGTCGTAGTCACTGCCCAGACATGTCATATCCTACGGAGGAAGCCCAGCCTTATCGAGCACTTTTGCAATATGTTCCATCTGATTCCACACGAGTTTTGACCAGTTAAAAAGGATTTGGCGGGTGCGGAGCTTTCCTTTAAGTCCCCAGATTACAATATTTGAAGCAATGCGCCTTTCGTCAATCTGAATTCCAAACAGCCCGCCCGATCGGGCAATTCTTACCAGCTCATCGTCGTAGAAGTTGATATCTCTTTTGTAGAACAAACCGGGAGCATCGGGAAAATTGGTTGATCCTGAGTCGTTTTTAAAGCCGTTCACTGCTCCATGACTTACAATAACCGGAATATTTTCCCTGCCATAATCGTTTTTAAGAATATCATAATACCGGTACCTGTTCTTTAAATTCATGTGCTTAACATCTATCAGTACTCGCTTGGGATCCTTATCAAGCAACTTATGAATTACTTTCCCGCCTAAAGGGGTTATACCAAAATCAGTTCCGTAATCCTGGTCGATAAATTTCCGCAGAAACTTATCCATACTTATGGAGTGCCCACACAGTCCATTATAAAAATGATGGGCCAGGCTTATGAACAACGGCCGGTGTTCCCAGCTTTTTACCTTATCTATATTGGCAAGAATATTTGCATCAGAATCAGTGGGCCGCTTATTTTCGGCATCCCAGCCTGTAAAAAAGCTGTGGGCACCTTCTATGGTAATAACCACAAAAATTGTTTTATCGGCCAGCAAAGTGTGTTGCGACAGGTCGGCCGGGCTTTGCAATATCTTATAAGTAACATGCTTCTTTTTAACCCTCACAATCTTGCTTTGGTGCGAAATCAGGAAATCGTATTCATTACACAAGTCCTTAAAATAATCGCAGTTGGCCTGCAGATAGTTGATGCGGGGTTTTCCCAATCCGGTAACAAGGTCGAGAGCCAGATCGGAAAGGGTATTTCCAAGTTTGGTTTTGAAAAAACCCTGCTCCGGCGGGTACAGGCATACAAACATAATCCCCGTCTCTCCTGTTACGGAAGATGTAAAATCACTCTGCCTGAACTTTGTAAGAGAAGCAATATTATTAATAAGTTTATCGGCTATGGTTGGCGGATCGTAGTTCCATAAACTGGTTTTGTTTCTTGGATTGGGTGACTGACCGCGGCTAGTACCATTGCGCCTGAACGACTTTCCATAAGGCTTCATTGTTGGGTGACAATGAATGTCGATAAATTGGTTATAAGGCAACATTTTAAATTATAGGTTAGGTTTGTAAATATAGCAGAAGAATTGTCATATAAATGAAGTTGTTAATAAAAAAACAAATCGCTTAAGTAACTACATCGCAATTAACGGTTGGAGCGCATTTGCAGATTCGGCAAACTCATGACACCTGCTACCGGGCTTTCAACATGAGAAGCTAATATCCTTTAAAATAGCATTTTAATAAGGAACTAAAAAATACAGGATATTTTCAAGATATTTATTTTTTTATTTACCTTTGACCGTCCGTTCAATCAAAAACAAAATTATGTCGCCACGCACCGAAGAACAATTTGAGCTGATAAGGCAGGAAAAACGGCAACTCATTATGGATACCGCCCTTGAACTGTTTGCAGCCAGCGGGTTCGAAAACACAACCATTACTCAGATAGCCAAAAAGGCCGGAATCTCGAAAGGTTTGTTATATAATTACTTTATAAGCAAGGAAGAACTTCTGGAAGCTATCCTGAATAAAGGAATAGATGACATGCTAGCGGGATTCGATCCCAACAAAGACGGAATCCTCGACAATATGGAAATGGAATTCTTCATCACCCAAACTTTCAGGATGATTAAAGAAAACCGTAAAATGTGGAAGCTTTACATTGCTATTTCTTTTCAGCCTTCGGTTTATAAAGTAATTGAAAATCGAAGCAAAGAGCTTTACGAGCCAATGGTACGAATGATGAACAACTATTTTCAGGATAACAGGTTTGAAAATCCGCAGATCGAAACATTCATGTTTAGTGCATTGATGGATGGAATTGCAATGGATTATATTATGGCTCCCGATATTTATCCTGTCGACGATGTGGTTAAAGAGTTAATAAACAGATATTGTAAACAAAAATAAAATAAAATGAACCGGATACACGCAATGATATGCCTGTTTCTTTTTCCTGCTGCAGTTTTTGCACAGGATGCAAAGGAAATAGTAAAGAAAGCCGATGCCAAAATGAAAGGAGAACAATCCAGCATCAGCCAGATGACCATGAAAATTGTCCGTCCTACCTGGGAACGGACGGTAAGCTTTAAAAGCTGGAGCAAAGGAACCGATTATTCGATGGTACTGATCACCGCTCCTGCTAAGGAAAAAGGACAATCGTTTCTGAAATTCAAACGCGACATGTGGAGCTGGAATCCATCCATAAACCGCATGATCAAGCTGCCGCCTTCCATGCTCTCGCAGGGCTGGATGGGTTCAGACTTTACAAACGACGATCTGCTGAACGAATCTTCAATTGTAGTTGACTATACCCATAAATTACTTGGAAAAGAAACGGTTTCGGGGAAGAATTGCTTTAAAATAGAACTGATTCCCAAGGAAAACGCACCTGTTGTCTGGGGTAAAATTATTCTTTGGATTTCGACCGATGAGTATTTACAACTGAAATCGGAATACTTTGATGAGGACAATTATTTAGTGAAAACCGAAATTGCCTCCGATATCAAAACCATGAGCGGTAGAGTGATTCCTACGCGTTTTGAACTCATTCCTGCTGATAAAGATGGTAATAAAACCATTCTCATTATGGACCAGATCGAATTTAACAGCCCCCTTTCGGAGAGCTTTTTTACACAGCAAAATATGAAGAAGCTGAGATAAGAGGAGCCTCACCCCCTGCCCCTCTCCAAATGGAGAGGGGAGAAGGAACGCGCAATGAGTTAAATAAGTGCTAAAAACGCTGTTTACTCAGTACTAAGTACTCATTACTAAATACTAAAAACATGAAAACATATAAAATGGCCTGGCGGAATTTGTGGCGCAATAAACGCCGGACCTTAATTACAGTGGCAGCGGTTGTATTTGCCGTCTTCCTGTCGACTTTTATGAGTTCGATGCAGGAAGGCACTTATTCCAAAATGATTGAAAATACGGTGAGCTTTTATTCAGGTTATATCCAGGTGCATCACCCCGGTTACTGGGCTTCGCGTTCCATCAACGATGTTTATGCTCCTGGTCCGGAGTTCTTTAAAAAAATTGATGAAACCCCGAATGTAACCTTGAGTTTTCCTCGTCTGGAGTCGTTTACGCTCCTGTCCACAGGCGAAAATACAAAAGCTGCTGCGCTTATTGGAATCGATCCTGTTAAAGAAAATAAAGTGACCAGACTTTCGCAATGGGTTGAAGCTGGAAAATACCTTGAACCCGGCGATGATGGATTGCTGGTGGCGAAAAACATTGCCAAACAAATGAGCCTGAATGTTGGCGATACCATGGTACTGCTTAGCACCGGTTACCACGGGTCCACTTCTGCCGCATTGTTTCCCATAAAAGGCATTCTGAATTTTCCTTCGCCGCAAATGAACAACATTGGTGTATATGCTGATATTACCAAAGCTGGCGAGTTTTTTTCAACCGGAGATATGATTACCTCGACCGTAATAATGGTTGACGATTACACAAAACTGAATCATACCAAACAAGATATCGGAAAGAAACTGGGAAATGATTACAGTGTGATGACCTGGGACGAGATGCAGCCCGAAATTATGCAAATGATAGAACAGGACCGCGCCGGCGCTGTGATCATGAAAGCCATTATCTACATTGTCATTGGGTTTGGTATCCTCGGAACCATCATTATGATGATGTCGGAACGCCGGAAAGAACTGGCTATTATGGTTGCCGTCGGCATGAAACGCGGAAAAATAATCAAAACGCTTTTTTTTGAAACATTGTACATCGGATTTTTAGGCATTGTGCTCGGTTTTCTCCTGAGTACGCCTATTATGTTGTGGTTGGTACAGCATCCTATTCCTTTGCCCGACAGTATGGCCGAGGTATACGAAAAATTCGGGTTTGAGGCAAAATTGTTCTTTTCCTTGCATTATCCGGTTTTTATGAATCAGATATGGACCGTTTTTGCCATTACCATTGGGGTTTTTCTATACCCTCTGGTGACCGTTGCCCGGTTTAAGCTTATTCAGACATTAAGGAGTTAGTTATTTAAATATCACGATTATGTTAGCACAAGTATCCTGGAGGAATGTATGGCGCCATAAGCTTCGCAGCTCTGTCATCATTTTTGCGGTTGCAATAGGGATTTTTGCCGGCGTGTTTGCCTGGGCCTTTTACAAAGGCATGATGAACGAGCGTGTGGAAACTGCCATTTCAACCGAGTCCTCCAATATTCAGATTCATCAGAGAACGTATCTGGAAGATCCCGGAATAAAGAAATTTATTGCCAATGGAAATGAAATAGCTGAAAAAATTGAAAAAATTCAGGGAATCAAAGGTGTTTCCAAGCGGTTGCTTTCCAACGCCATGGTCACCTCGGCCGAACAAGGCACCGGGGTGATGGTGATAGGCATTGATCCTGAGCAGGAAAAAAAGGTAACCAATATCAGCGAAAGTGTAAGTATTGGAACTTATTTTAAAGAAACCGGGAAAAATCCTGTTCTCATCGGTAAAAAGCTGGCCGAAAAACTCAAAATAAAGGAGCGCTCTAAAATTGTACTCACCCTTCAGCAGCTTGACGGAACCATTACAAGGGCTCAGTTTCGGGTAGCAGGCATTTATAACATTACCAATTCCATGTACGAGGAAATGAATGTATTTGTAAGATCCCAGGATCTTGCAGGAATCCTGCAGCTCGATGCATCAGCCTGCCACGAAATAGCTGTGAAAGTTGTCGATAACAATACTGAAAATGTAATTTTCAATAAAATAAAACCGTTGTTCCCTTCGCTGGATGTGAAAGAATGGAGGGAACTGATGCCTGAAGTGAGTGTTGCTGAAGAATCCATAGATGTATCCATGATTGTCTTTATTATAGTAATTCTCGTGGGACTCTCACTTGCCATTATCAACACCATGCTGATGGCTGTGCTGGAGCGTGTTAAAGAAATTGGCATGCTGATGGCTATCGGGATGACCCGTAAGCGCGTATTTAACATGATTTTGCTGGAAACCATTTTCCTTACCATCACGGGAATGGTGGTGGGGATCGTAATTGCAAGTCTGCTATCGCTCTATTTTGGTAAAACAGGGATAGATATCTCCATGGGATCGGAAGTTTATGAGTCGATGGGATATACGTCGCTTATTTACCCTGTTCTCTCAGCTAAAATTATAATCGAAGTAGCCATAATGGTTGTAATTGCAAGCATATTATCGGCTATTTACCCTGCGTGGAAGGCTTTGAAATTAAAGCCCGCAGATGCAATCAGAAGTGATGTTTAATCAATAAAAATATTGACCATGAAAGTAATTGATATAAAAGACCTATATAAGATTTATGAAGACAACGAAGCTGAAGTTCACGCTGTTGATGGTATCAGCCTTTCGTTCAATGAAGGGGAATTTGCTGCCATTGTTGGCCCTTCGGGTTCAGGAAAAACAACGCTTTTAAATATCCTTGGCGGACTGGATAAACCAACATCGGGCGAAATAACCATTGGCAATGTGAAAATTAACGAATTGCCTCCATCGAAGCTGATTGACTTCCGTCTTCACAACATAGGCTTTGTTTTTCAGGCATATAACCTTATACCGGTGCTTACCGCTAAAGAAAACGTGGAGTTCATCATGGATCTGCAGGGGCGTCCCAAAGCCGAAAAAGAAAAAAGAACCCGCGAACTGCTGGAACAGGTCGGACTTGGCGACCGGCTCAACAGCAGACCCAACCGCTTATCGGGCGGACAGCAGCAACGTGTTGCAGTTGCCCGGGCTCTGGCATCGCGGCCTAAATTTGTTCTGGCCGATGAACCTACTGCAAACCTCGACTCCAAATCGACTGAGAATCTGTTGGATATTATGGAAAAACTGAACCGGGAAGAAAATATCACCTTCATTTTTTCGACGCACGATCCGCGTGTGGTGAAAAAAGCGCGCCGGGTGATTACCATTGAAGACGGTAAGGTAATAAAGGATGAGGCGATCCGGTAGGGAATAACAATAATATTCTGCTATGAAAAAATCATTTCTGATATTCATAATTGTAATGTTTAATTTGACTGTCCATGCACAGGATACTGCCCGGTGGTCGCTAAACGGCTATGTAAGTCTGCTGGGATCGGCTAAAAAGAGCATGTCCGATTCTCTTTTCAGGCCTACAGGTGAGGAAAAACACAAGGATGCGTTACTGCATAACCGGCTAAATTTCTTTTGGTATCCGGCTAAAAACTTCACTTTTTCGGTGCAGGTGCGTAACAGGCTCGTGTACGACGAAACCTATTCCCAACAACCCAATGTTGGCGAAATGTTTGAGCAGGACCAGGGACTGATGCAGCTTTCCAAAACGTTTTACAGTAAAGGCGATTATCTGCTCAATTCGTCGGTCGACAGGCTTTATTTTCAATATACAAAAGGAAAAATGGAGATAAATATAGGACGCCAGCGCATTAACTGGTCGCAGAGTTTTGCCTGGAATCCCAATGATATTTTCAATGCTTCGAACTACTTCGATTTCGATTATCCCGAAAAGCCCGGAAGTGATG
The DNA here is from genome assembly GCA_021779665.1 of Bacteroidota bacterium. Classification (GTDB taxonomy): domain Bacteria; phylum Bacteroidota; class Bacteroidia; order Bacteroidales; family JAAUTT01; genus JAAUTT01. Next base: position 99,290 of record JAJYAG010000001.1, read on the forward strand.
CCATTCGTGTTCTGTATTATACCGGAATGGCTTCGTCGGCTGAGGCTGTCTTAAAAGTGGATCATAAAAAAAACATTACGGCGGCTGCCTTATACCGTACAAACCTAAAGGGTTACGACCTGCAGGTTTTAACAGGAACCATGAATGAAGAAGAACTGGTGTTGGGTGGCGGTTGGTCCGGGAGCCTTGGTCCGGTAGGATTCAGAGGCGAAGTAACGTCGCTGTTTCCTTATAAGGATTCGTCGGAATACAACCACAATATGGAAAAACTTACCCTGGCTTCGGTTTCGTTCGATTACACCTTTCCGAACTCTGCAAGGTTAATGAGTGAATTTTTATATTCGAGCAACGATATCTCTACATTATCAACCTCCTTAACTTCCATATTTTCAGAAACCATCAGCATCCGGAATATGGCTTTTTCGAGACTGTCCTCCCTCCTTTCGTTTACTTATCCGATACATCCGCTGGTGAATGTAAGCCTCTCGGGTATGTATTTTTACAGAATAAGCGGCTGGTACGCCGGCCCAAGTGTAGATATTTCCCTGAGCGACAATCTCGACCTTTCGCTATTCTGGCAATATTTTAACATGTATCTTTCCAAAGAAAAGCAGGCCATGATGGACGATATAAAGATCAACTATGCTTTTTTAAGATTGAAGTATAGTTTTTAAAGCTCCATATCCAGATCTTTCCTCTCTTTTTTATTGAGGTAATTGATAATGGTGTAAAGCTTTTCTTTCAGATCCAGTAATTCCTTTACATTCATGGCTTCCGATGCTATTTCAGCGCCAAGCTGTTCGGGTATTTTAGCAGCTTCAACCTGCATTTGCCTGCCTTTTTCGGTCAGCCGGACAATCACCTTCCTTTCATCGCTGCCTTCACGGTTTCGGGTAACAATGCCCTGACTTTCCATCCGTTTCAGCAATGGTGTTACAGTGTTTGTATTTAAAATAAGCTTATGCGCAATTTCATTTACCGTAATTGAATCCTGTTCCCAAAGCACCAGAAGAACAAGATACTGCGGATAAGTTAATCCGAGTTTATCCAATAAAGGCTGATATTCCCTGATGATGAGCCTGGAAGCTGCATAAACCGGGAAACACAACTGGTTATCAAGCTTAAGCTGTTCGAATGCCATACTTTTTTCTTCAAAGATAAAATTTTAAGATAGTACCTTTTCGAGGTATTTGTCGATTTTTTCGGGTTTTGTAACAGGAGCAAATCTTTTCACAGGCTTTCCGTTCTTATCCACCAAAAACTTCGTGAAGTTCCATTTGATTTTGCTTCCCAAAAATCCTGGCAGCTTTTTTTTCAGGAACTTATAAAGAGGATGTGCATTTTCGCCATTTACCTCAATCTTCGAAAACATTGGAAAGCTTACACCATAATTAATCAGGCAGCCTTCCGAAATTTGCTTTTCGTCGCCCGGTTCCTGGTTTGCAAACTGATTGCATGGAAATCCCAGTATCACAAGACCTTTATCCCTGTACTTCCCGTAAAGTTTCTCCAAACCTTCGAATTGCGGGGTTAACCCGCATTTACTCGCAGTATTCACTATCAATACTGTCTTACCCTCATAATCTTTCAGATTAACTTCCTTGCCCTGCAGGCTCTTTGCAGTGAACTGGTAAATATTATCCATAATTTTATTGACTTATATTTATCGCAAACGAATATATCTTTTGCGATACAAATATAAGAATTTTATATCGCTTGCGATATATTTTACAGACTTTTATTAAGTATCTGGATGACAAACAAATTATACATTTAAAATGTTATTTTAAATAAAATGAAAGAGGTCGGTCAATGTCATTAGAAAGTGTTCATCTTGCTTTCTAATGTTATTGTTGATATCTTTAAACCATAAAAATCAACCGATATAGATGTGAATAAACCTGTCGAAAACAATACGCCTCTTAAAAAACGGCTTTATGAAATTGTTTTTGAAGCTGATACCCGTGCCGGCCAGTTGTTTGACGCCTCATTGCTTATTCTTATTCTGCTGAGCATCTTTATTGTTATGCTAGAGAGTATGAGCCAAATCAGGGCAGCTTATCTTCGGGAGCTAAGAATATTGGAATGGATAATCACTGGAATATTTACCGTTGAATATTTTACCCGTATATGGCTTGTTAAAAGACCATTAGGATATATTCTGAGTTTTTATGGAATCATTGACTTGCTTGCTATTTTACCTACCTTCCTGAGCCTTTTCTTTACCGTAGGACATAGTTTAATGGTGATCAAAGCCTTACGCTTATTGAGGATTTTCAGAATTTTAAAGCTTAGTCAATATACCAAGGCGGGAAGATTCCTGCTGAATGCTATATGGAGTAACAGGGAGAAAATCGGTATTTTCTTTGTATTCATAATTACGCTCACCACCATTGTAGGTACTATGATGTACCTTATAGAAGGTGAAGAAAACGGGTTTACCGATATCCCCACAAGTATATACTGGGCAATTGTAACCCTCACCACAGTGGGTTATGGAGATATTTCTCCTGTTACCGGTCTGGGTAAATTTTTTGCAAGCGTTGTAATGATCCTGGGCTATGCCATTATTGCTGTTCCAACCGGAATTGTTACTGCAAGCTTGATTGTAAAAGGTTCGACCAACACGCAGGTTTGTTCAAATTGTTTCTACGACAAGCACGACGACGATGCCCATTTCTGCAAACGTTGCGGAAATTCTCTGAATGATTAATAATAATTTGCAATAAAATCACTCAAAAATTATGGAAAAGAAACATTATTTGTTGTATTTGAATCCTCCACGTCCAACTTTCATCATGGACATGAGCAACGAAGAAAGGGAAATTATGGGTCGCCATGTTGCTTATTGGACAAAGTTTATGGAAGAGGGCAAAGTTGTTGCATTTGGCCCCGTATTTGATCCTGCCGGTGCTTATGGCGTTGGCATTGTAGAAGTAGAAAGCGATGAGCAATTGCAGGATTTTATGGCTAACGATCCGGCCAACGGCATTAATTCATACGAATATTACCCCATGCGGGCAGTTGTCAAAAAATAGGTATTAAATACCCTGTAAGCTCCGGAAGTAAACATATTCGGAGCTTTTTTATTTTACCAGCAATTATTTACCGGAATATTTCGGATCAGGGAATGCAGAACGGGTCTTGGATAATCCTCGGGTAAAACCTGGGCCATAAAGCCGAATTCGTTAAAAAGTTTTATAATTTGATCAGGTTGAATTAAGCCTTCCTGTGATTTAACCCGCAAAATCCTGTCGCAATCCTCCAGGTCGAAACTAATTTCGTACCCGTTAAAACGGTTCACTACCTGATCTTTTAAAAACTTCGCCTGCTTAGGATCAATAACATTGGTTCTGAAAACTTCAATCATAATTCAATTCTTTTTACTTTGTTTCTTGTTTTTCACTTCATTATAGGCCGTATTCAATGCATCCTGACACAGATCCTCATCAATTTTGTCAAGGTCAAGGATAGTCCATCCCTGTTTTCCCCATTTATTGGGAACCGGATATATTTCCGGATCAGCTCCTTTTGAAGAAAAAGCAAACTGATCCACTTCCGACAATTTAATGGTAGCAAGTTTTTTAGCAATATCCAGCGTGGCGAAAATTTTATCTGGCGTCCGGAAGGATAACTTATCGAAATGCGGCTGTTCAACTACATCAGGAAAAGAAATAGCCATTTTTTTGAAAGATTCAATGGTAACCATGGTTCAAATATCTTGTCGTACAGGCACTACAAGTTTTAATCTTTTTTCGCGAAGATAGATGCCAATCCATACCAGAATCCCCATTGCAATGGGGAAATAGAACGGGTCCCCTATCCTTACATGAGTTGTAACAGCACCTCCCAGATAAGCTGTTAAAAGAATGGCTCCCAACACTGCCGATTTTGGGATGAGGTAAAGAATCGTACTTATCAAAAGTACCAAACCAATACCAAAAATTGTATTATCGGGATAGCCCAGCCGCACACTGGCCTCAATTACTTCGTTGATTTTAATGAGTTTGACTATGGCATCGAATAATAAAAACAGTCCTACAAAGCCTGTAATAATCCAACCGGTCCATAATCTTTTCTTCGTTACCGGAACAAATTGTGAATTGCTTTCCATATAATAAATTGTTTTAGTTTCCCTTCAAAACTGGTTTACCAAAAGGTCTGATTCTTTTTTGAAAACTGACACCTTTTATTCAACCTTTACTGTAAACCTGATTATATAACAAAAGTAGAACAACAATGTGGCTTGACAGAGGGTTATAAAAGAAAAAGATGAAGGCTTTGTGCGACAAAATAGCCGGAATAAAAATTTACGGGCATAAAAAAAGCCCCACAATTGTGAGGCTTTCAAAAATATCTTAGAAATGACTGTTAAACTAACTTAACGTTAACAGCATTTAATCCTTTTCTACCTTCCTGAAGATCGAATGTAACTTCATCATTCTCTTCGATGCTGTCTCTGAGACCTGATGAATGAACAAAATATTCCTGTGATGTTTTTGAGTCTTTAATGAAACCAAATCCTTTTAACTCATTGAAAAATTTTACTGTACCAGTATTCATAATGTGATTTTTAAATTATTCGGTAAAGATACGGTGAATAAATCAATAAAAATCAATTATTTATTATTTAGGCCAGACGGTAAATGGACAGTTATTTTCTTTCGCTACATACTGACGGGTAGGATCTTGGGAAATAAATTTTGTAAAAGCTTATTTAGAATCAGTCAAATTATGGCAATTATTTATTCACTAAATACTCAAAAAACAACTTTTTGCACGGTTATTGCCTATATTTAAATCTTTGAAATTCTGGTATTAATTCCTTTCAGTTATTTAGAAATAATTCCTGATTTCTCAAAGAGAAGGCCGGCAGTGTTTGCCGGAAAATATTTATTTAAATTAAATCACATGAATTACGACAAAAAGCCGTCAAATTTTAAATCACCTGACTTATCGAAAATGCAGGAAGTAATAATAGATTTTAAAACTAAAATTTATATCGCAGTGGGTGCCGATCCCGAAGAAGCCAAAACAAGGTATTTCTCAAAAATTGATACAAAAAAGAAATAAAAAAAGAGTGGCAACACTCTTTTTTAGTTTAAAGGAATTCTCTTTCAATGATACTTTGGAAAATTGAATTTTGCCCTACCTTTAAAAAGAAAAATTTTCCTCATTGAGCAATTATTACACGTTTGATAATGAACGAAGAACAGAGTGACAGTCGTATTTTACTCGATATAGTACAAACCCGAATGCCTTTTGGAAAATATAAGGACAGGCTGATTTGTGAACTCCCCGAGCACTATCTGGTTTGGTTTAAGCAGCAGGGATTTCCACAGGGAAAACTGGGTATGATGCTGCAAACCATGTACGAGATAAAATTAAACGGACTGGAATACCTGCTGGAGCCCTTAAAGAAAAAGCGATTATAAATTTAATTATGAATAAATTACACGAATTCAGAAAATTATTAATCGAAAATAATCTGGAAGGATTTTTTACAACTTCCATTTCCAATATAACCTATTTAACAGGGTTTAAAGGCGATTCCTCGCGTCTATTAATATCGCAAAACAGAGCCATCCTTATCACTGACGGACGCTATACCGAACAGGCTGAAAACGAATGCTCAGGTGATGTAGAAGTATTTAAATGGATTGACAACATACGTTACGCCTCCGAAACGTATTCACACCTTTTAAAAGAGCTTCAGATAAAAACGATTGGGATTGAAGGAAATGCCCTAACTGTTGCCGAATTTGAAACATTGCAGAAGAGTGCGTTAAATATTGTCATCACCAATACACCGGGACTTACAGAAAAGCTGCGCGCTAAGAAAACGACTGAAGAAGTTGAATATCTCAGAAAAGCCTGCCGGATATCAGACCTTGCTCTTGAAAAAACCTTGCCTTTCATTAAAGAAGGTATAACCGAACTTGAACTTGCCGCTCAGCTTGAATATCAGCTCAAAATGAACGGTGCCGAGAATCTCTCGTTCGATACAATGGTACTCTCAGGTGCTAAAACATCGCTCCTCCACGGAAAACCGGGAAATAAAAAACTCGCAAACGGCGATTTTGTGCTTTTCGATTTCGGCGCCTTGTATGGTGGCTATCATGCTGATATCAGCCGTACATTTATGCTGGGCTCACCATCGGCGCAGCAAAAGGAAATGTATCAGGCTATTTATGATGCGCAGATCGCTGCTGTTTCAGCTTTAAAATCCGGCATAACCTCCAGAGAGCTCGATGCACTGGTTCGGAGCATTCTACCGGCAAAATATCATGAATATTACTATCCCGGACTGGGGCATGGTGTGGGACTCGAAATTCATGAGACACCTTTTTTAGGCAGAGATTATGAAGCCACGCTTGAGGTGAATAACGTAATTACTATTGAGCCAGGAATTTATATTCCTGAATTTGGCGGTTTACGTATTGAGGATACTGTTTGGGTACAAAATGACAAATCTGAGCCTTTAACACAGTTTCCAAAAGAGCTGATGATTCTTTAAGCTTCCTGCTCTTTGAATTCCCCAAGGAATTTTGAGAATAGAAAAATACAAACAATCCCAACTAAAAAGTGAACGCTCAAGGTATACCAGATATATTCGGGGTGATGCATTTTTTCGTAATATCCATATAAGGAAGTGTAAGTAAATCCGCTTAAAAATCCTCCGATACAGCTCGAAAGGAAATAGGTTCCCATGTACAATCCTGCTTTTTCTTTAGGGGCAATCCAGGTGATATATTCCTGAATTCTTGGCGCTGTGGCCATCTCTCCTATTCCATACAAAAAAACTCCCAGGAAAACCAAAGCTGGCAAGCCAAAATAACTTTGGGCAAAGCAAAAGAAGCCCGTGGAGGCTATTGCTAAACCAACAATGATGGCCGGCAATGCTTTTAACTTACCACTGGCCCACGAAACAAGCAACTGAAAAATAATGATGAAATAAGCCGGGGAAGCAATTGTTTCTCCAATTACCCTCCAGGTTCCTTTCTCCTCATGAGAAACAAGTCCCGCAAATCCGCCGCCGAAAGTATTTTTCAAGCTTTGGTACAAACTTGCGGTGTCGATGTATTTATCGATATAATCGGCTACCACATTGTAAAACGACCACAAAGGGAGCCAAAACATCAACCCGATCATTACCAGGAAGAGTACGAATTTACCATCGGACAGTGCAATTCCCATATCCTTGAACTTCTTGCCGAGTGTCTCGCCTTCAATGGCGCGCGGAGGTTCTTTATAGAAGAAAATGGTGATTAAAAGCATTACAACGATGGATATTGCAGCAGCAGAGAATGCATGATCCCAAGAAATAGCCCTTAAATGCCCAGCTACCAAAGGCCCAAAAGTTCCGCCCACATTTACCATCGCGTAAAAAATACCAAATCCCAGCGTTTTATTGTCTTTATTGGATACCGCCCTCACCGTGCCCGAAATAAGTGGCTTAAACACACCGGCAGCAAAACCTATGGTTAACATGGACAATACTATACCATTGAATGACGTTGTACTTTTTAACAATAATATTGCAGGAATATATGCCAGATATGCAAATATCAGCATTTTTTTAAATCCGTAACGGTCGGCAAAAGTCCCTGAGAATAGCGGCACAAGATACGAAACCAGCAGAAAAATGCTTTGCACCACCCCAAGTTGTGCTCTGGTGTATCCCAGATGGGTCATATAAATGCCAAAGCCCATGTAAATACCATAATAGGCAAAACGTTCCAACACCTCAATGGTATTGGCAATCCAGAATACAGGAGGAAAAGCCGATCGTTTCATGTAATTAGTTTAAGGCCGCAATATAGTTAAAAAATAGAAAGAGTCCTCAGTCGTCGGTCCACAGACGACTGCTAAACAGCCCAGGAATAAAATGTTTGTATTAGCGGTGGACTAACGTCTGTAGATCGTCCAATAATTGTATTTGCCGTGGACCGAGGTCTGTCGACAGTCGACTAATCTACTTCCCTCTCCTGAATCTTTCCTTCTCTTCTTTGCCCATTTTTTCAGTGGCGTACTGAATGATCAATCTGGGAGCTTTATCTTTCCATTTCAGCAGAAACTCCTCTGTTTCGGCTGGCTTAATTTTCCAGCATTCTCGCAAAAACCAGCCCATTCCCTGGTGAACTTCGCGTTCGGGATCCGTCATTAACTGCTCCAGGAATTTAAATAGGGACTGGAAGTTATCCCTTGTCTTTATAGTTTTTATTATGGTTACGGGGACGCAACGTCGCTGAAACTTATACTTCGACTTCAGCCAGCTTTTAAAATCTTTATCTTCAATAATTTTGTACTTGAAAAATTTAGGCAGAATAAACATCCCCAGGGTATCAGCATGTGCCCAATTGTAAATGGAATAGCTGAACCAGGTGCCCATTTTATCAAAAAGCTCCTTAGTGTATTGCTTTTCGAAACCGTTGACGAGAAGAAGTCCCAGAGTCACCTCTTCATATTTTGCGCTGTTAAAAAGCTCAGGAACAGCCTCCAGGACAGTTTGAAGCGTAATCGCTTTTTCGCGAAGCAGCTGCTTCGCTTTTTCATTCATCTGAGGTTGAGTAAGGCCATAACTATCAGGTGCTTCTTTAAAATACCTTTTTGATTTCGAAGCATTTTCTGCATTCTGATTTTCAATGCAGAATTTTCTGATATCATCAATTAACTCCGAACTGTTCATGCCTAAAAATTAAACCATGATTCGACAAAACTACGCATTTTACAAGGATCCTCGTCCTTGTGGGTGTATTCGTTTGTGTGAGGATTATATTGATAATCCTTACGCCACTCCCAATGATTTTCGGCAAGCTGTTTTATTGCGTTCAGAATAAACCTTACCTCATCATCTGTCATAACCGGATGGATGGAGAATCTGAGCCAGCCAGGTTTGCAGGAGAGATCCCCCTGACTGATGCGCTCGGTAATTTCACTCGAGAGACTCTGGTCCACATGCAGCAGATAATGACCATAAGTTCCTGCACAGCTGCAACCACCGCGTACCTGAATCCCGAACCTGTCGTTTAGTATCCTGACAGCCAGATTGTAATGAAGATTATCTATATAAACAGAAAAGATGCCCAAACGTTCTTTGATGTTACCTGCAAGAATATGCAGACCTTCAATTTTTTCAAGCCCCGGCCAGATAATATTTTTCAGTTCTTCTTCTCTTTCGAGCATTTTTTCAACGCCCATCTGCTCCTTCAGTTTAATACAAAGTGCAACTTTAATAGTGGGCAGAAAGGCAGGTGTACCGCCATCTTCACGTTTTTCAATATCTTCAACGTATTTATGACGACCCCATGGGTTTGTCCACTCAACTGTTCCACCTCCCGGACAATCGGGTATTTTATTTTTGTAAAGAGAGCTGTCGAATATCAGAATGCCAGTAGAACCTGGCCCGCCGAGAAACTTATGCGGTGAGAAATAAATGGCATCCAGCTTCTGAGCTGCTACCTGCGGATGCATGTCGATGTTGATATACGGTGCTGCACAGGCAAAATCGACAAAGCACAGGCCGCCAAAATTGTGCATTATTTCGGCAATCTGATGATATGGCGTTGCAATGCCTGTTACGTTGGAATAAGAAGTAACAGCGGCAATTTTGGTCTTTTTGTATGAAAATTGTTTCAGCAAAGTTTCCAATCCCTGCAAGTCTACCAATCCGTTATCGTCCGATGGTATAATCATCAGTTCGCCGATCGTTTCAAGCCATGAAGTCTGATTGGAGTGATGCTCCATGTGCGTGACCAGAATCAGAGGCTTTTCTTCTTCTGAAAGCTGAACGAGATCTTTATACTTCTCGTGTATCCTGAAACCTAATATGCGTTGAAATTTATTTACAACGCCTGTCATACCTGAATTAGACGAGATAATCACATCCGATGAATGAGCGTTGACATGCCGTTTGATTGTTTTGAGAGCCAAATGATACGCGTGAGTCATACTGGAACCCGTTAGCGTGGTTTCGGTATGGGTATTACCCACGTAAGGACCGATAATATCCGAAATTTGCTTTTCAATGGGAGCATAAAGTCGTCCGCTTGCTGTCCAGTCGGCATAAACAACTTTTTTTTTGCCATAAGGCGATTCGAAAAACAAATCGTTCCCAATGGTATTTTCACTATAGGTTTTGAAGTAGTTTTCCAGTGACATCCCTGTTTCCTTTACATGTATAAATTTCGAACGTTATGTGCAAAATAATGGATTTTATTCTGTAATTTACATGACAGTTTTCGATAAAACGGAAAATATGGAAATTGACGATGATAAAATTACCTGCAACTGCGGGAAAAGCTTTCCAAGAACCAGCGATTACAGGCATTGTACCAATTGCTTTGCCTGCACGGGATGCGAAATTTACTATTGTCCCTATTGCGACGAACGCATTGAAATTAAGCCGGTAAGGAAGATTGAGGATGGAAGGGAGAGAAATATTTAGTCGACAGACTTCAGACCACAGCAAATACGAAATACAAAGTCGACGGTCGGACGGACCTCAGTCTACAGCAATTCAAAATACAAAAAGACGACAGACCAATGTTAATTACCTAGGTCTGTCGTCTTTAGTGGCTCTGATGCACATTATTGTTGGTACTAAATAGTATGTACAATTGCGGCGAAAATAAAATTAAAGCTCTTTTTAGGACATTTGCACGCCGCCAAAATTAATCCTTTGATATAACCCGGGGCGCCGCTTCACTTTGCCCCGGGCTGAATTATCCAAGGCTTTCAGCCTTAAAAAACATAAAATCAAATCTACATTTTTGTGCAACATAGCCTCCATAAACGACAGCTAATGCAGAATACAAGTCGATAATCGATAGTCTATCGACTAAACGCTATTGACCTGTATTCTTGTATTGGCTATTGACCATGGACTAAAAGCTATCGACTAACTTTAACCACCTCTCCATCAATCCAATATTTCATCTCATTTGTATAATAAAGGTAAGTACAACTTGCGGGGGCCTGGTAAGTTCCGGCGATTTCGGATCGTAAGTCGAGCTTTATTTCTTTCTCTTCGCCTGGTGCCATTTCTCTGTAATACAGCACTAAAAGATTCTTATTCACTTCATAGAAATCTACTTTGCCTTTTTCCTGAATCTCTTTTAACTGCCAGGGCTGCAGACTTAATCCTGAGGGTATTCCGATGATTGCCATTGTCATAGGCAATCCATCATTGGTGATATTCCGAAGTTTAATGTTCATACGTACCGTTTCTCCAACCCTTGTATTATGAGTGGAAAGGGCTGTTTCTAAAAGTAACTTGCTATCAGGATGCGATGCCGGGGTGCTGCTGTTCCATGATGCATCGAACGAAAAGGGCATTGAAGCCTGTGTGCCTGAAAACCTGATTAGGACTTTATTGGTACCTTCCTGAAGATATTTTTCAAATCGTGCAAGAACAATCTTCCCCTTGTCACCCTTCCTGAAACTTTGTGAACCGGCATTGCTGCCATTGATAATAAGGCTGATTTCTCCATCGCTGTTAACCTGGGCCGACTGGAGTGAATAAGCCGTAAGGGCCTTTAAGGCAAGAATGGTGGCCTGTGTTGATCCAAAACCTCCATAAGAGCGGGAAGAAATAATAAAATTGACTGATTTTTCAAGCTCACTCCAGCTATACAGGGTGGTTTTTAACGCTGCCATGATATACAAGGATGCTGTTTCAACCTGTAACGATTTTCCATAAGAATGAGTAAACGAAGGTTGAATAGTTAACTGATCCCAACTTTTGTTATCTATCTTTTTTTGAATCATTTCCAGCATCTTACTTCCATCATTGGTTTTCTTATAATTAAAGGCTGCATTCGCCATCAAAGCCAGGCGGTAAGGATCCTCGCTCTTTAAAGCTTCCTGCTTTGCCAGTTCATATTCAGTATCAATTTTATCAATTCCGGCTTCCGATAAAGCATAAACCACATAGGCATTGGTAACCTGGTCGCTTGTGCCGCCAAAGCTATATTTCTGATAGTTATCGCCTTTGAAGTTGCCTTTCCCATCGCGGTGTTTCAGAATCCATTTCAGGGTTCTGTCCATCATCGCCTGGTCAACGTCATCGTAAACAGCTTTCATATCGGTAAATTCCATAAATCCATAGGCAGTGAGGCCTAAATGTCCGGGCGCATGACCAAACCATTCAAAACCATTCTGGGAGGTTTCAAAGCTTTTTAAACGGTCATACCCTGTTTTGATAAGTTTGAGTGCCCTTTGCGAAACCATTGCCGTATCCATGCCTCTGGATTTCAGGTATTGTAAAACCATGATGTTTGGATAAGTGCTCGACGAAGTCTGTTCAAAACAACCATAAGGTTCCCTCAGAATCGATTCAATACCCGATAATAGATCGCTCAGAATGTCAGGATAAGCTGAAAACTGGGCTTTTAAGGAACCCGGAATGGCCTTGCTGATTGTAAATGTGAAGTTCTTTTCCGTCTCCTTTGCCGACACCGAAAAAGATGCAGGAAAACCTTTGGGCTGGATATCAACCTCCTGATTAAATGCATCGCTGTTTGTACCACCGTCGAAATTAATCCCAAGTTTTACTTTACCGGCCATATTTCTGACAAAGAATGGAACGGATAAATTACGGTCGGAAAATGGAGCTATTTCAACTGAGTCGGGTAAAATAGTCAAGGGATTAAGATTCTCAGGAACATAGTATTGCAACTTTCCTGTTAATGTTTTGGATGTATTATTTTTAAGAATCAGAGGCATCACAACTGTATCGCCAAAGGAAACATAAGCAGGAAACTTCACAGCCATACTGAATGGCAGCTGGGTATAGAATTTCTTTTCGGTACGACCCACATCGCCTGTGTTTCCAATACCTTCGGCTACAGCCCTGAAGGTTGTAATTTCGTCGGATGTATAAAATTCCACTTCGGCACTACCGGCGTTATTGGTACTGATGTTGGGATTCCAGTAAATCGTCGATCTGAAATCGGTCCGTTCCTTAGGTGTTTCATTCTCTTTATAAACCGGATAATAAAACTCTTTGATGCCAGACAGCCTTCTAGGCGAAATGAGTAAGCCGGAATATCGTGGTTTGAAGCTTTTCTTTAACTGCTTGTAATACCCATTATTGGCCGAAGTTGTAATCAATATTACCCCATTTGCTGCTCTGCAACCGTAAATTGAAGTAGCGCTCGCATCTTTTAATACCGAAATGCTTGCGATATTCGACACGGGAATGTTATGGAGGATTGATTTACTATCGGACAAGGAAGGATCGTAGACAACGCCGTCAACCACATACAAAGGTTCATTCACTGATAAAGCGTTTGTCCCCCGGATAGTAACCTGCGGCGATACACCTGGCTGACCCTGATCGTTGATAACATTTAACCCGGCAACACGTCCCTGTAATGCCTGGTTAACCATACCCGGCAAGGTTTGAATATTGCTTGCAGTTACTTTGGTAACTGAGCCTGTAAGATCGGCTTTTCTTTGTGTTCCGTAACCGATTACTACAATCTCGTCGAGGCTTTTCACATCTTCATCAAGTATCATGTCAGGCCCTTTGCCCATTTCGACTGTTTCGGTAACATAGGATGTAACTGATCTTTTTTTGCTGATTTCCCCGGTCTTTACCTTCACAATTTCGGGCATCAGCGATTCTCCGCTTATTGAGGAGCCCAAGCCTGTGCCAGCCAATTCATTCAGATAATCAATTTCTATGTAAATATCAGATATATCAATTTCGCTGCTCCGGGCCAACACCTGAATATGTGATGATGCATCAGCATTTTCGAACCTGAAACGACCCAGTTCAGTTGTGCTAACTTTTAAAATTCTTTTGCGGTTTTCCAATTCAATTACAACAACTTCCGCTTTTACAGGCTTTCCATCTCTTTTATCCTTAACAGTGCCACTAATACAGCCAATTCTTTCGGCGGGATAAAGTACATTGTAATTCATTTTCAGGACCTCATTCCAGTAATATCTGCGCCAACCCTGGGTTAATAAAAGGTAATTGAGGGCCTTTTCAGCTTTTGGTTCTTCAGGGTTGAAATAAAACTCAGGTTTCTCAACTTTCCCTTTGATTTCGGAGCCCAGCAACATCCACGATAGAATATTATGCTGCTTGTCATCGGCCATGGTCATAAGCTGATCTTTCACAACAGCCAGCGAAAGATTTGCAGCTACCGGAATACTGTCCTTATCGGTTGTACGAATGCTCAGCTTTACCTTCTGGCGCGGGTTATATTTTTCCTTATCGAACCTTAGAGATATGTTTAAACGCTTATTATAATTGAAGAACATCAGCCGCTCGCAACGAGGATTCCCCTGTCGGTCGAACAAAGTTGCAATAGCAGTACCAGTAGGAAATTTATCGGCCGAAAATTCTATTTCGTTGCTATTTCCGCCTGCATTTTCGGAATAAGTGAAATAAGTTCCGTTAGCTGACTGAACCGCAAAATGAACCCTTTCGCCCTGAGGCGCATGATATATAGCTTTATACCTGTTTTCGCCGGCAGGAACCACTCTTAGCGTGTACCCCCTGGGCATTACTTCGGGCAATTCGAACCTTTCTTTGATTTGAGGTTTCGTAATTACAGCAAAGTAATGCTTTCCGGGAACAGGAAACATTTCGAAAGCTCCCATTCCCTGGTGAAAGCTGCTGAATTCAAGAATTCTGTTATTGGTATTGTCGGTAATATATCCTTCTACTTCAGCAGGTTTACCAAATTCGTTTACAGCTTTAAATGCAATATTACCCGGAATATTAGCCACAAGGTATCCTCCTTCCGGAAAGAATTCAATATTGATTTTATTCAAAACAATGGGTATAGAGCGGGAAACAGCCTCTGTACTGCCTTCGTGCAATATTTTGGCATTGATAAGTCCGTCGCTGCTTTTCAGCGTTTCGGGGAGGATATACTGCAGCATCACTTTACCTTTATTATCGGTCTGAAGGTCAACCGTTTTTACCTTTTCCCCGGCAAGTGATATATCTGCTTTTACGTTTTTGAAAGTTAAAGGAACATTTTCGAGTGTTTCAACTTTCAGCTCAGCCTTCACAGTATCGCCCGGGGAATAGCTTTCTCTTTTAAAATCAATCTTTGCCAGCAACCGTGGATAAACCACTTTCTGAATCTGAATTTCCTTTTCGAAGTAATAATCCACCCCAAAATTTTTCATCCAGGTGGTGTAAGCCTTTATTTTGTAGAGTCCGCCTGCATAAGAATCGTCGATGGTGAAGCTGCCGGAACAAACTCCCTGAATCACCTGAAGTGTCAACGATTTATCAACATTGCTGCGGGGATTGATAAGCTCGATATAAACAACATCCGATTGTCGGGATGGGAGATTGGTAGCTCCATCAGTCACAAAAGCCTTGAACCAGATATCTTCTCCGGGCTTGTACAGCGATTTATCTACATGCAGATACACCTTTTCAAAAGGCTTGTTTTTATAAAAGGAGCTCACAAAGTTCTTCAGAGCAGCAATAAAAGGATCTTCCGACTGGCTGAAATAAACAAAGCCAGAACAAATAAGGGTTAATATCAAGGCTGTGGTTATAATTTTTGTTTTCATGGTTGCAGGTATTAATGTTTTTTAAAAGATGTGGGCGGAATACGAGTCCCCCAAAAAGATTGTATTTTATTTCAGACATTGTCTGTTCATCTTTACATTGATTTTTGACTCTTTGGTTCTTTGATATGCTGCTTAGAGACTTACCTTTATCGAAATTCCAACACTACTTACCGCCGGCATATTGAAAAGATCCAGTCCACCAGTATTCGATTTCTTCCAGAGGGTTATATTCGGATCGGAGCCGCTATAGCTGGTAATGAGTAACGGATTGCGGATGAAAACCGAGATTTCAGGTTTAAAATCACGCATTCTGTAAAATTTATAACTTACTGATATCTCACGGATCCTGAACCAGGAGGCATTTTCAACCGCATCTTCTGCAACACCGGTCATGCCGTAGCGATACCAGCGATTCTGCTGCAGGGATCGGGTGGGATTGGCAAAATCAACCGGTGTAGTATTTACAGTGCCATCCTCCTTTACTCCCGGAAAAATATATTCCAGTACCTTCCGCCCTTCAACAGTCTTTTCCGACAAACCCAGGTACGATAAAACATTACCCGTGCCGTTCCAAACCTGTCCCCCGTGCCTGTATTCCATTAAGATACTTGTAGTAAAGCTGCCCAAAAAAATTGTCGGTTCGAAACCTATTGTAAAATCGGGTTGAGGATTGGCAATCACTTTCAGGTTATCATCCACAAGCGGATAACCATCTTCTCCGATAATCAATTTCCCATTATCATCTCTTCTCCAGGAAGTTCCAACCACCACACCTGCAGGATATCCTTTTATCAGCGAGGTATGCACATCGGCATAACCGCCTAAGGGAATCTCACGGTTGTTTCCATAAATATTGGTAACTACAGATTTATAGCTGTCGAAAATAAAACGAAACTGAGAGGACCTGTTGTTGTACACGAAGTTCTGGTAGATTAGAATTTCTGCTTCTATTCCGCGCGTTCTGGTGGACGCCAGATTCTTCACCAGCACTTCCCCATTTTCCAAAACCGGGAACATTGCATTGGTGGTTTTGTGCTCATAAAAATCAATATCGAGCGAAATCTTATTATTCAAAAAACCAAATTCTCCACCTGCATCTTTCTTTTCAACCTTTTCGGGAGTAAGACCCAGGTTGGGAATTATTTCGTGCTCAAAAAGGGTATTGTAAAAATCGGATGAGCGGATGTTCTGAAAGTTATATTTACCAAAAGAACTGTTCATGGCTGCAAAAGAATAATTATATCCCCAGTTGGCTTTCAGCTTTATTCGTTCAACAAAGCCATGTATTCTGAAGATATCATCAATATTGAAGCCCAATGCATATGTCGGAGCATAAAGCATTTTGTTTCCGTGATAGTGATTATTTCCACTGAAGTTGTGTGTCATTTTAAGCAATATCCCTTTTCGGAAAGTCAGATTTGAATTCCAGTTTATACTATGTTCTTCGCGGGAAAGACTATAGTTTGTTTTTGTAAGTATTTCATCAGACAAAACTTCATCTCTGCGCGCCAATTCTGAATTCACACTGTAATATTCGTACCTTAGCGAAGAGCTTAAATCAGCATATCTGAAATATTTGTTCAGGTTAATGCCTGTGGCGGATAAAAAAGACTCCAGCGAACCATTACGGAAAGTATTTGCTGTTTCGTCCATGCCAACAGGCACAGATAAAAACCCGGTGTAAACTTTATTTTTTTGGTTTTGATATCTGAAGTCGGTAAAAACTGAAAACTGGCCGGACAGTTTGTATTCAAGATTTAACACGCTGTTGATGGATTGCTGGTTCTCCTTATCCTGCATATTATGAAGCAACCAGTAAGGGTGGTTAACTTTACCCGCTGCATAGCTCCTTTGTGTCCCATTCTCCAGCTGATATGTTTCGGAGGAGTTATATGCATCTCTGGCTTTTTTACCTCCGGTTATATCAAAACTAGGTGGTGATGTTAATATGGAAGCTATTACCAGGGTGCTGTTAGGAGAACCGTCGAGGTAGTTGCTTTTTAAATTATCGATGGTAAGTTGTCCTCCAATTTTGAACCTGCCATATACGCGCTTTAATTTCAAATCGACAATATTCCCATTACTTTTTTGTCCGGCTAAGATACCCTTGTTTAACTGGTTGCTGAGCGCTATCGAATATTCTTTGCGCTCCGTTTTAAGAAAAATTTTCAGACTGTTGATATAAGTAAAGCCATTGCAAAATGCTTTTGACGGATCGTAACTCCGGGCCGGATTTCCGTTTCCGGTATTTTTGGGTACCAGGCGGCCGTTGGAATCATAATCCCAGCTACTTCCATCAAATTCGAAGTTTTGAAGATTGGGTCCCCAGCTTAGTATTTCGCCGGTTTCGGGCGATTGCCACTGCGAGGTTCCATTAACCGGCCTTCCCTGTGCAAAACTGCTCTGTAATTTTGGCAACCGGGTATGGTGTTCTGTTGAAACCGAGGTAAAATAAGAAACATGCGGAATCCGGATGTATTCATCCCTGACCATATTGATCCGTGCCAGATCTTTGCCAAAATCGATACTTCCAATCTTGTTAACTACCATGTCATGGTCGTGCAACCAGTTATAATCAGGATTTATTACAGAAAAGGAAGGCGTTGAGGAGGTAAACACTGCTCTTCCTTCTTCAGCAGGTAATGTGTCAGTATATTCCGGGTAAGAAACCGGTACATAACTTCTCTCAGGCTGTGGTTCACCGGAAGTTATGTTCTGACTTTGCCCCCCGGGTTCTGAGTTTTTAACCGTAACGAGCATTTCTTTGGTGCTAAAACCTATATAAGAGAATACCAGTGTGGATCCCAAAGGGGCATTAATGCTGTAGGTTCCGTTAATATCGGTTACCACACCGGTGGTGGTTCCTTTAATATTTATGCTAACTCCTATTAATGGCTCCCCGGAACTATCTTTCATGGTACCTCTAATCAAACGCATTTCCTGCGAAAAGGCCATTCTTAAAGAAAAAAGGAACAGCAGTGTTAAAATTATTTTATAAGGCTTCATGGTTAAAATTTTTGGTTCACACTTAGGATGAAGCTCAAAAATTTGTCCCCTAAAAAATGAATAAAAAAAGTTCAATTCAGCCGCAAGAAATTGTAACTTTCGTTGTCAAACATTCAATTTACTTCCATAATTAACTTCTAAACTATCTAAACATGAAAAGTAATTTTTTAAAGCCAACCACCTTGATTTTTGTAAGTCTTCTGTTTTTTACAGCTTTTACAGTTTCAGCCCAGAAGCCAAGCTTTGGAGGAACCTGGAATCTGAATCAGGAAAAAAGTCAGTTGGGCGAAGGTCCGGGCAGACGCGCTGCTGCCAAAATTGTTATCAACGAAATTGAAAGCAGCATGATAGTCGAACGTACTTCTACTCGTCAATCGGGCGAAACCATGACCACAAAAGAAATTTATAACCTTACCGGAACTGAGACTGATAACTCCACCGAAAACAGGAAGAAAAAATCAGTAGCCTCCTGGTCGGCCGACAGCAAGGAACTCACCATTAAATCGACCACCACATTTGAACGCGATGGCAACAGCATGGAAATGAAATCGACCGAGGTTTATAAAATAAGCGACGATAAAAAAACGTTAACAATAGATAACACGATGAGCTCGCAGCGGGGCGATTTTAAAACCACACTGGTTTACGACCTCGCTCAATAATACTCAACCTTTGTATTAACGCTATTTAAGCCTTGCATCGGATGGTGCAGGGCTTTATTTTTAAACAAAAAAGCCGTATTATGCTTTATATAGGTAAACTTTAAACCTTTAAGCATGGCAAACAGATTAATGGATCCCATTGGCCGCCTGATGGGATTGCGGTATAAGTCACATCCCTGGCATGGAGTGGATATTGGTCCCGATGCTCCCCACCTCATCACCTGCTTTATCGAAATGGTTCCTACAGATACCGTAAAATACGAAGTGGACAAGGTTACCGGCTATTTACGTATTGACAGGCCCCAGAAATACTCCAACGTGGTGCCAGCCTTATATGGATTTATCCCTCAAACATATTCCGGGCAGCGTGTTGCCGAGTTTGCCATGAGCAAGACAGAACGCACCGGAATTACAGGTGATTCGGACCCGATTGATATTTGTATCCTGACAGAAAAGGAAATAACCCACGGCGATATAATTCTGCGCTGCCGGCCCATTGGCGGTTTTAGAATGATTGACGGGAATGAGGCTGACGATAAAATTATCGGGGTATTGTATGGCGATGCTGTATATGGAGATTATAAAGATATTAACGATGTTCCCGAACTTGTGATCGACCGTTTGAAACATTATTTTTTAACCTACAAGGATTTACCAGGTAATAAAGCCAATACTGAGATTACCCATACTTATAATATAACAGAGGCCCACGAACTTATTCAATGTTCTATGGAAGACTATCAGAATAAATTCGCAAGCCTGGATAAAATTTTGTCGTCGGCAACGAGCTGAAAGGGTTGCGCATGTTTCGGGTTACGCGTTACACGTTAATACTCGTAACAAATTTTTTGACCCGAAACCCGTAACCTCGTAACCCGAAACGCATTAACCCGGCTCCTACCAGCTTTTCTTTTTTCCTTTATACCAGAAATAACCTGAATCGACTTTCGAAACAGCCAGATCATATAATTCATTGGCCACTTCTTCGGGATCGCGGGCTGCTTTTTCTCCGCCCATATCGGTTTTTACCCAACCCGGATCAATGGATGATACTCTGATATCGATTTCATTTAAACGACCGGCCAGCACTCTTGTATACATGTTTACGGCTGCTTTCGAAACCCGGTAAGCCGGATAAAATCCATTGATAGTACCTTCAATAGAACCTAACCCGGAGGAAATATTAATGATATGTCCTCCCGTGGGAACGATATGAAGAATGCTCTCAGTAAAGTTAATAAGGCCAATAACATTGACATTTATTGTTTTCTGAAGGTCTTCGTACGAATATTCCTCGCCTTTTTCGAGCAGAATTCCTGCACTGTTAATCAGCACATCAACCGGTTGAGCATTTTTCTTTATGAACTCTTTAAACCTGTTGACGCTTTCGATATCGGAAACATCCAGCTTTTCGTAGAAAAACCGCGGATGAACCAATGGGGATACTCCCGATTGACTACCTCCCAATACCTGCCATCCTTTTTCAAGAAATTTCTCGGCGGTGGCTTTGCCGATTCCACGGCCTACACCTGTGATTACGACTGTGCTCATTGATGTTTATTTATTAGTTAATAGAAAAACACTTTTAAATAATAACGGTTCAAACAAAACACCTGTAGTTAGAATATAAAGATAAGAAAAATAGGGTAAAACCGGTTTGGGGAATTTAATTTTCATCAAACCTTAAAAAACCGCTAATTATGAAACCAAGTCTGAAACGCCGCGAATTTTTATCATCGTCCTTTAAAGCAGGTATTGTCACCTGTGGCCTGATGCTTTCAGGAAAACTAAATGCATTCACGCTTCCCGATGAAAAACCTGACCTGAAAAAACTGAATTATTGCGGATATCAATGTCCTGCCGACTGCAAAGTGAAACAAGCCACTGTTGAAAATAACGGGGAACTCAAGAAAGAAGCCTACAAACTTTGGCGAATCAAGGAAAAGTATAACACAGAGTTCGATGCTGAAAAAATGTTCTGCTGGGGCTGTAAAACCGAAGGAAAACCATTAGGTATTATTACAAGTAACTGCACGGTGCGCAGTTGTGCCATTTCCAAAAAATATGATTGCTGCCTCGAATGTAAGGATTTATCCAGCTGTGACAAAGAAATATGGAAGACATTTCCGAAGTTCAGAGAAAGCATGCTGGAGCTGCAAAAGAAATATTTTTCGTAAGAATTTTTAAATTTGCTTTTGTCTCCGTCACCCGAATTTTGTTAGCATGACTCAAAAAATAGCAAGGATAATTTCAATCTTAGGCCATCCTTTTTTAACAATCCCGATGTATACGCTTATCATTACTTTCAGCTTGATGGAGGTACGCAAAGCTATATTTATCTCTCTTACAATTATAGGTGGCTTTTTTATACCCATTTCGCTGTGGAATTTTATTAAAACGCGGAAAGGAAGTTATACCAACTTTGATGTATCGGACCAGAAGCAAAGAAATTCAATGTATCTTTTTGCAATACCAGCCTTGTTGCTGGTATTGGCTGTTTTCTATTTCACCAGGCAGTCGCACAACCTGATTCTCGTGATCGTGTTTGCCTTGATCCTGCTCACACTCTCCTACGCAGTTAATTTTTTCATCAAATGTTCCGGGCATGCATCCATGACAATATTTCTTTCGTTTCTGGTTCTGCCTGTAAGCTTTACTTCAGCAATAATTATGCTGGTTTGCGCTATTGCAATTGGCTGGTCGCGACTTGAGCTAAAAAGACATACTTTTGCAGAAGTTATAACCGGAATTTTCCTCGGATTAGCAATTGGTTTTCCAATGCTGTTTTTCCAGGGTTATTTTAAATAGAAACTATGCAGGAAATTTGTATCGACGAGCAGTTCAATAATCTTGATTTCACCCAAAAAGCTCCTCCCTCGCGCGATTTTGATGGTTGCAGCTTTACCGGATGTAATTTCAATGGTATTAATATATCGTCATTTAACTTTATCGATTGTACTTTTACGAACTGTAACTTCAGTATGGTGAATATTGCAGGAACAAGCTTCAAAAATGCAGTTTTTACCGATTGTAAACTTATGGGAGTCGACTTTGGCAAATGCAACGATTTGCTTCTTTCGTTTACATTTGTCCGTTGTCAGCTCGACTATGCATTTTTCTACAAGAAAAAGCTTAAGAAAACCCAATTTAAGGAATGTAGTATCCAAGAAGCCAATTTTACCGAATCCGATTTAAGTTTATCTGTGTTCCAGAAATGCGATTTATCGCGGACCACCTTCGACCGGACAAACTTATCAGGCGCAGATCTCCGGTCGGCATTCAATTATTCAATAGATCCTGAAAGTAATCAGATTAAAAAAGCTAAATTTTCGCTCGAAGGCATCAGAGGCTTGCTTGAAAAATACGATATTGAAATATCCTGACCACAGTCCTCAGACCTCAGTCGACAGCTAACAGCCCATGCACTTGTATGCCCTGAATTCTGGATTGGCTGTGGTCTGTGGACCGTCGACTGTCGACTTTTATTTTTTTTCATCAAATCTTACACCCAAATCACTTTATTTATATCTTTAGACCTACAAAACCTAATTTAATTTTTATAAACAAACCTAATTCTAGCCAACTATGGAATTTTTTCAAACCATGGAGCCCTTGCTAAAAACATTGTGGTTTATTGCAATGCCTGTAACTCTGATTTTCCTGGTACAAGTTATTATGACTTTTATCGGGATGGATGCCACCGACGGTTTGCATTCTGACTTTGGAGGAGATGTTGATGCTTCCGATCACGGGAGTTTTCAGTTATTTTCCGTACGTAACCTGACAAACTTTTTGCTGTCCTTCAGCTGGTCGGGTATTACGCTCTATAACACAATACACAGCTCAACGTTGCTGGTTGTTGTTTCCTTCCTGATAGGTGCCGGATTTGTAGCTTTGTTCTTTTTTGTAATGCGTGCCCTCCATAAACTATCAGAGGATAATACCTTTAAATTATCGCTTGCCGTTGGAAAAACAGCATCTGTGTACATCGGGATTCCCGCACAGAAAAAAGGGACCGGAAAAGTACAGGTGAGCGTAAACGGATCGGTTCACGAAATTGAAGCCATTACCGAACACGAAAAAATTGAATCGGGCTCTATGGTCCGCGTTAACGAAGTAATTAATAACAACATCCTTTTAGTAGAAAAACTCTAACCTAACTTTTATCTTATGTTTTCAAACCCAGTTCTTTTAATTGCAATTCTTGTTGTTGCATTCTTTTTATTGGTTTCGGCCTTATTGGCCCGCTTTAAAAGATGTCCGTCCGACAAAATTTTAGTGATTTATGGTAAAACAGGTGGCAGCTCTGCCCGCTGCGTTCATGGTGGTGGTGTATTTATCTGGCCTGTAATTCAGGATTATGCTTTTCTCGATCTGAAACCTATTTCCATCGAAGCTAATCTTACCAACGCGCTCAGCCGCCAGAATATCCGTGTGGATGTTCCATGTCGTTTTACCGTTGGTATTTCTACCGAATCGGATAGTATGAACAATGCAGCAGAACGTCTGCTTGGCCTTTCATCCGATCAGATTCAGGAACTCTCGAAAGATATCCTTTTTGGTCAGCTGCGTTTGGTTATTGCCACAATGACCATTGAAGAAATCAACTCCGACCGTGATAAATTTCTCGACAACATTTCGAAAAACGTTGATACCGAGCTGAAGAAAATCGGCCTGAAACTTATCAACGTAAACGTAACCGACATCAAGGACGAATCGGGCTACATCGAAGCTTTGGGTAAGGAAGCTGCTGCAAAAGCTATCAACGAAGCTAAAATTTCGGTTGCCGAGCAGGAAAAAATCGGGGAAACCGGTAAAGCAATGGCCGACAGAGAACGCGACACCCAGATAGCTGAAACACATCGTGATCGTGATGTAAAAATCGCCGTTACGATGAAAGACCGCGAAGTTAGTATCGCCGAAGCTGCCAAAGACGAATCGATTGGTAAAGCCGAAGCTCAAAAGTTTACCCGTATCAAAACATCTGAAGCCAACGCAATAGCTGTTAAAGGAGAAAACGAGGCCAAAATTGCCATAGCAACTTCAGATGCCCTGAGACGCGAAAAAGAAGCTGAAGCCTTAAGAGTAGCCGTAACTGCTGAAAAAGTACAGCAGGCCAAAGCTCTTGAAGAATCGTACGTTGCCGAGCAAAAGGCTGAGTTGGCCCGCTCCGAAAGAGAAAGAGCCAGTCAGATTGCCAACGTTATTGTTCACGCTGAAATTGAAAAGCAGAAATTAATTATCCAGGCACAGGCCGATGCAGAGCGTATCCGCGAAAATGCAAAAGGTGAAGCTGACGCTATTTTTGCCAAAATGGAAGCTGAAGCAAACGGTTTGTACGAAATCCTTACCAAACAGGCACAAGGTTACGAAAAAGTGGTGGATGCTGCCGGAGGCGATCCAACTAAAGCATTCCAGCTGTTGCTTATCGAAAAGCTGCCTGAGCTTGTTAAAACCCAGGTGGAAGCTGTCAAGAATATCAAAATTGATAAAATCACCGTTTGGGACTCGGCATCGAATGGCGATGGAAACACATCCACAGCCAATTTTGTTTCGGGCATGATGAAAACCGTTCCACCGTTAAACGACCTGTTTAATATGGCCGGTCTTAATCTTCCTACTTATCTGAAAGGTAAACCAGAAGATAACGACAATGCTCACGAAGACAAAAAAGAAGAAAATGCTTAGTCGGGCATTATAACTTACAAAAAGGCATTGACTCCAAAGGTTGATGCCTTTTTTCTTTATGGCTTTGATTATTGATTTCAAATCAATATTTTTGGCGCTTCTAATTTTAGACTCGCATAATTAAAACTAAAGACTATGAGCAAAGTTGTTATCTCAAGCTTCGAAGAGTACGAGAAATTTATTGGTAAAGAAATTGGAGTTTCCGAATATATTGAAGTTACACAGGAACAAATTAATTTATTTGCCGATGCAACACTGGATCACCAATGGATCCACACCGATCCGGCAAGAGCCGCTGTTGAAAGTCCGTTTAAATCAACCATTGCCCATGGTTATTTCAATCTCTCGATTCTGCCTTACTTGTGGCTCGAAATTGTAGAGTTTAAGAATGTAAAGCTGATGGTAAATTATGGTATCGAAAAGCTGAAATTTAACCAGCCGGTGCTTATCGGAAGCAGAATCCGTTTACGTGCAAAACTCGAAACGCTTGTTAACCTGAGAGGTACAACCAAAGCAGGATTATATGTAGTGCTCGAAATTGAAGGAAACAACAAACCTGCACTTGACGGTGTTCTGACCTTTTTATATCATTTCAATAATTAGGAGAAATTATAAAATATAAAGAAAGCGTTGGTATTCCAGCGCTTTTTTTGTTTGACCCATATTTGCATAGGTGAAAAACAGCAAAGACATACATGAGTTGAAATTCAGGAACAAACCACCGTTTGTGACCCTGCTTTCCATTTATAAAACGGAACGGGGAAATCTTACAATTTCGCTCATATTACTTATAATCAAGCACTCTCCTGCCCTGCTTCTGCCAGTTATCATCGGGAATGTAATTAATGCAATTATTGCCGGCGGACCCGAAACGCTTCATAAAATCACCTGGAATTCGGTTTTCATTGGTATCTTAATTTTTCAGAATATTCTTACGCATACTTTATTTATAAAGTACCTGAGCAAGGCAAATCGTTCCATTGAAAAGAAACTCAGGTTTTCTCTTGTAAAGAGGATGCAGGAGCTGTCGATTTCGTTTCATGATAATTTTGAATCCGGCCGGCTGCAAACAAAGGTATTGCGCGACGTCGAATCTATCGAGATTCTTACCCGGCAGCTTGCCAATATTGTTTTTACAGGACTGCTCAACATCGTTTTTGTAATTGTTGCCACGCTGCTTCATAATGTTTATGTGGCTCTGTTTTATTTTGTCATTATCCCTCTATCTGTTTTTCTGGTATTGACATTTCGCCGGAAAATGGTAAAAAGTAATGAAGAATACCGGTTGACACTCGAGGTTATGTCGGCACGGGTAAGCGAAATGGTACAGATGATTCCCATAACACGGGCTCATGGAGCAGAGAAGACTGAAATTGATCAGGTAAGTTCCCATTTGGAAAACGTACAAAAAAAAGGTTTCCGGCTCGATGTTCTGAATGCCCTGTTTGGATCTTCAGCATGGGTTACTTTCCAGATTTTCCAGTTTATATGCTTGCTGGTTACAGGTTTTATGGCATATTATAAAATGATTACCGTTGGCGATGTAGTGATGTACCAGGGATTTTTCGGCCTTATAATCAACGCCATCAACATGATTATCAACGTTTATCCCGAAATCAACCGTGGTTTCGATTCCCTGCATTCGCTGGGCGAAATTCTGGAATGTCCCGATCTGGAGCAAAACGAGGGCAAGAAAAGAATTCAATCGGTGAAGGGCGAGGTGGAGTTCCGCGATGTAGTTTTTGGGTACACCTCCGATGTTTTAGCGGTTAATAATATATCCTTCAAGGCTGAACCCGGACAAACCATTGCTTTTATCGGCGAGTCAGGCGCCGGTAAATCAACGCTGATGAATCTGCTTATTGGCTATCGTCGGCCTGCCTCCGGGCAAATTCTGCTGGATGGAACTTCCATGAACGAAATTGACCTGAGAACCTACCGCAGGCATATTGCAGTGGTTCCGCAGAATATCATTCTGTTTTCGGGCTCAGTACGCGAAAACATCCTTTATGGAATTGATAGCGAAAACGTTAACGAAGCTATATACAGTGAAGTGCTTGAGATGTCGCGCGTAAATGAGTTCCTCGGCAAATTACCCGATGGCGAAAATACCCGCATAGGCGAACATGGCAGTAAACTTTCCGGCGGACAGCGTCAGAGGATTGCCATTGCAAGAGCCTTAATCCGCGACCCCAAGATTATTATTCTCGATGAAGCCACTTCAGCCCTCGATGTTCAAAGCGAAGTTTATATCCGTGAAGCCATCGGGAATATGATAAAAAACCGGACTACCTTTATCATTGCTCATAGGCTAACCACAGTGCGGCATGCAGATCTTATTATTGTTCTGAAAAAGGGTCGGATAATTGAAAGCGGAGGTCACGACAGCCTGATGGCAAAAAAAGGTGAGTATTTCAAAATGAACGAAGTTGTTCAATAGTAAGCAGATAAAATTACTTTTTCAGGGTGAATTACCCGGGTTGATAAAAAAAATTTTTCCATTTAAAAAAGTAGCTTATTTTTGAAGCAGCAATATAATGCGCATGAATATAATAGAAGCTATCTGTACTCCTATCAACCAAATTATTAACTGGTTTTATCCACCATTCCGAAGGCTGGTACCTATCCAGACTTTCCGATATGCTGCCTGTGGAGGATCCAACATGGTACTCGATACGCTTTTATATTA
The DNA here is from genome assembly GCA_021779665.1 of Bacteroidota bacterium. Classification (GTDB taxonomy): domain Bacteria; phylum Bacteroidota; class Bacteroidia; order Bacteroidales; family JAAUTT01; genus JAAUTT01. The sequence goes on from JAJYAG010000001.1 coordinate 126,884, forward strand.
TATAAGCTACAACTATATTCTTGAAAAAAGGCTTGTACACCTGAAGCTATTTACAATCAGCCCGCATATTGCAGCCGTGTTTATGGCATTTTTCGTGACTTTTCCTACAGGTTTCTTTCTTTCCAAATACATCACCTTTACACAGTCGGAACTGCGCGGTCGAATTCAGTTATTCCGATATGGCCTCACCGTGTTAATCTGCCTTATTCTTACCTATTCCTTCATGAAAATTTTTGTCGATTTCATAGGATGGTACCCAACTCCTTCAAGAATACTTACAACTGTTCTTGTAGTAATTTATAGCTATTTCTCTCAGAAATACTTTACTTTCCAGACTGTTCCTGCCAATGTTTAGGAAATGACCGCTGAAGAACTTAAAACACGTGGTTTCGAAGAAGAACTGATTTTCAGCGCCAGCAGAAGTAGCGGTGCTGGGGGACAGAATGTAAATAAAGTAAATACCAAGGTTGAATTACGGTTTAATGTTGAAGATTCCCAGTTACTTACTCCCGAAGAAAAAGAACTGATATCAGCCAAACTTGCAGCACAGATCTCTAACGACGGCTTTTTGATTATCGTGTCACAAACCGAACGTTCCCAGCTAAAAAACAAGGAAACGGCAATTTCCAAATTCTACAATTTGCTTGCAAAAGCTTTAACCAGGCGTAAAAAGCGGAAACCCACCTCTCCAACTAAAATTTCTAAAGAAAAACGGTTGGAAGGGAAGAGAAAAAATTCTGAAAAAAAGGGATTGCGAAAAAAAATTGAATAGCTACATCCCTTTCTAATTCAAGGTTCTGTGAAGATAACATTTCATTAAGAAACTTTGGCAGAGATTTTGCGTTAAGGGTATTCAAAGAGACCTAAAAACTCATTACCATGAAAGCAATTGTAACATTAACAGCCGGTTTGATGATTGTATCAGCCACTTTTGCACAGTCCTCCAGGAGGTCCGAATCAAAAGAGAATAATAATGAATCCAACAATAGAAGATCAGAATCAGTAACTGAAAGAAGAGCACCGTCCGAAAGATCGGATAACAGCAGAACCGAAAGCGTAAGTTCCGACAGAAGATCAAACGAACGAATTGCGGTTGAAAAAAAATCTGAATCAAGCTCCAATACCAGTGTTCAGCAGCAGGTTCCTGTCACTCCCGACAGATCAGGCGATCGGTCGAGCGTTACAAACCGCCGCAATCCTTCGGAACAAAACAAAGAAAGCTACAGCAGCAATCGGGGTAACAGTTCTAATTCGGGAAATAACAACCCTGACCGGAACCGGTATACTCCAAGCCAGAATTCTTCCAAAACTTACGACGACAACCGGAGAGAGCCTCGCGGTGATGTTCGCAGGGAAGTTGTAGTTCAGGAACATTCAAGAAGAACCGTAGAGCCCAGACATCATGCAGTTGTTCACAATTCGTACCGTCCGGTTCCTGTCGAAGTTCGCAGAGTAAAATACCCTTATCGTGCACCTGTAAGAACCGAAGTAATCTGGACAGTAGATTTATCAAGACGTTTCGAAGTATATTACCCGGCATACCGCCCTTACAGATACCATGTCGGAATGAGATTAGCTACAGTTTCGGCTTACGATGCTTACGACTTTGTAGGTGAAATTGCCAGAGTATACGGCCGAGTAGCTGAAACATACTACTCATGGGAAACTGATGAATACTTCCTTTACCTCGGTGATTACTATCCTTACCACGATTTCTCGGTAATCATACCCGGACGTGAAGCCAGAGATTTCAGCCGCAGACCGGAAAGGTTTTTCGAGAGACAACATATTGAAGTTACCGGTCTGGTAACCCGTTTCGAAGGCAAACCCGAAATGGTAATCAAAAGATCGTCGCAGGTAGCTGTTTACTAAAACACCATCACAAAAAAACCGGGTTCTTCCCGGTTTTTTTGTGTTTATACGTTTCTTAAATTTGCTTAAGCCTGAGTTTAATTTGCCGCTTCTCTGATGGGGACACGCTTATGGTTTTTATACGCTACCACAAAAGCCTTGGGAATATTAACCTTCTTCAGCAGCTGATTAGCTTCTTCGAATGTTCTGTACCTGCCGATTACATATTTATACCACCCTTCTTCCTTAAGAGTTTCTATGGGCATATCGCCATCGTAAACGTTCATTTTGATATAGCTCGAATTAAGCGGAACTGTATGAGCCACTATCTGAACCTGATAGTAAACAACCGTAGAATCGTAAGGCTCAGGCTCAGGTTCTTTTTTAATTTGTTGCGCTATCACCGAATCCTTTTTAACAGGTGTGGATGCAACAACCTCAGCAGGTTTTTCTTTGGTGAAAAGATTTTTCACAATATCGTCGTCGTAAACATAATTGTAATGAACAGGCCAATCGCGATATAGCTGAAGTGCACGGCCTTCTTTTTTTACAGCAATAATTTCAAGCGATATAGCTTCATAGAAACGATCGAAAGCTTTTGCATATTCCCGGCTATAACTTGCAGCTGCCTGTCTGTTTAATCCAGCTTTCTCAAAATAATTGGAAGCTTCTTTCTGCAAAGCTTTGGCACTTTCCAATCCGGATGGGGAATCGTATTTATGCTTTGACCAGAATTCGGAGCTGTTCTTTTTAAAAACATCATATTTAATCTGGCATCCTTCCTGAAAATTCTTTGCAGCCTGCACCAGGAGCGGATAAGCTTTGGCGTGGTACATGGAATCCATACGCGGATTGGATATGTCTTTGGGGTTGTAAACATTTACCAATTGATTCCAGGTAATAATACCACTCTTAATCAACTCGTTAGCCTTTTCAATCTTTTTTATTTCACTTTTTTCAAACTCAACCGGAGGATCCAATACTTTAGGAAGTTCCTGTGCAATAAGATTCCGTGAAATGAATACGGTAAAGCCAATAAGAATAATCCGGGTTAATTTTTCTTTATTCATCTTATCCAATTTTCGAGAATTTTTTACGAAAGAATTCCGAAAATGTAACGTTGTTTTAAAATTATTTTAAAGGCGAGTTCGGTTCTTTCCTCATGGTGTTGTATTCAATCACATCGAGTAAACGAGGACAGATTTTGTTGAGCAATATAACAAGTTTACCTTCCATGGTAAGCACTATGGAACGTTTTCGGCGTTTTATACCATTAAAAATATGGCGGGCCACCTCTTCCGAACTCATCAGATTGGATTCCTGCAAAGGCGATTCGCCCTGTTCCTGTCCATTTTCGTTGAGTGCTGTTTTACGGATGTTGGATGCAGTAAAACCCGGCGCTACTATCATAACATGCAATTTATTTTTAAGATTCTCGACACGGAGAGTATCCAGAAATCCTTGTAAAGCAAACTTGGAGGCAGAATAACCGGTACGGGCCGGCAATCCTTTAAAGCCTGCAATAGACGAGACACCTACCACGGAGCCCTGATTTTGGAGCAGGTATGGCAAAGCATATTTGGTACAGTAAACAGCTCCCCAGAAATTCACATCCATTAGCTGTTTTATTACCTTTAAATCAACGTTTTGAAACAAAGCCCGCATGGATATTCCGGCATTGTTAATCAGGATATCAATTCTTTTAAATCTATCTATTGTTTTATTTACCAAATTCTTACAATCATCATCTTTTGTAACATCTGTTTGAACGATCAGAATATCAGGGTTCGAAGGTTTTATTTCCTGCTCAATCTCTGTTAACCTTTCTATATTACGGGCCGCTAACACTACAGAATAACCTTTAGAAGCAAACTCCCTGGCGCAGGCAAGTCCAATTCCAGAAGAAGCTCCGGTTATTATCACTACTTTATTTTGCATATTAAGGTTGACGTCGTTAAAATTGTTGTAAAAATAGTAAAACAAACCAAAGTGGTGCGAAATTAAATGCATGTTTTCGGCATTTCGGACATGAAGCAACTCTTTATTGATTGTAGCAAAGTAATTTACCGGACAATAATGCACCTCACCTCTTTCCTTCTGCCTTGCAAGGAGTCTCTGGTTCAAAAGCTTAAACTATTAAAGTAATCGTATTTTCTGGTTTACAGAGATATATAAAATCCAGGATACCTATTGGAATTATTTCGATGCCATGTTCAATAAAAAAGTGCGATTTTTTTGAATATTTTTTTAGTTGGGATACTCAGGTCATTTTTAAATTCTTAGGCTTGAATTTTAGAAAATTTAGCGGATTGCACAGGATATTTTTTGCCAATTTTTTCCGAAAGCATTTGGAGAAAAAAAAAATGGTATTACCTTTGCAGCGCCTTTGAAAAAAGACGATTCAGTAGCTCAGCAGGTAGAGCACATCCCTTTTAAGGATGGGGTCCTGGGTTCGAATCCCAGCTGAATCACAACCCCGCCGAAAGCGGGGTTTTTTGTTTTATGTACCTCCAAAACAAATTCAAAATCCGATAGGGTATTTTTGGATCAGTCGGAAAAGTTGGGGGAGAATAAATAAAGTATTTTCTTTGCACTCCTATGGAACATCAAAGAGAAGAATCGAATCTATTAAATGCTTTTTTGCCTAAAGGCATTCTTGAA